>JANNQE010000941.1:0-3119 GCA_031441625.1 Planctomycetia bacterium | reverse complement strand
CCACGGGCGGTGATGTGGGGGCATTGGGCCGCTGAGGGCACGGCGGCCCGCCCGTGTGGGGGGGCGGGTGAGCCACACGCGCCCTCCCTCACGGTCGGGCCTCCGATGCAGTCCTCACTTCGACCGCCACCGGGCCGATGGGTCCGGTGGCGGTGATATTCACCTCGTTCCGCACGTTCAGCTTGCTCGTCACGTCGAACGCGAACGTTCCGGCACTGTCTCCCAACTTCACGCCGTTCAACCACACCTCGCCCGTCGCTTCGCCCACCAGCCAGACCGTTTCGCCGTCGCCCAACGTCCGGGGGCGGCCGAACCGCCGGCGGTGTCGCGTGCGGCCGTCGGGCAACGCCTCCGTCTCCCACGGCGGGCGGAGGGTCATGCGGTGCGGCTCGCTCACGCCTTCGCCTCTGTGCCCGCCGGCTTCTTGCCGCCGATCCAGTCCCACATCTGCCGCCACAGCTTGCCGAGCGACGCCGTGACCGATTTGTGGTGAACGTCGCCCAGCCCGAGCGTGAGTGCCAGTTCCGCCTCCATCTTGCGATACCGCGGGGGGAACCGCAGCCACGTGCCGCCCGCCCCGCCCACCTCGATGAGCCGCGGCACCACTCCGCCGCTCGCCACCGCCACCCGCTCCCACGGGATCGGGATCCGCCGCCGCCACAGGATGAACCACCGCCGGTAGACGAACTCCAGGCCGTTCGGCCCTCGCTCCACCGTACCGTAGATGCCCACCGACACGCCGGGGAAGCCGAGCGAGGTGAACGCCTTCACCGGCGCGCCAGGCTTCGGCCTCGCGCCGAACATGCGGCCGAACACGTCGCGGGTGAACACCCACCCGATGACCGACAGCCGCAGGGCGAGCGGCACCATCAGCAGGCAGAGTAAGATCACCGGCAGGGCGAGCACGAACCCGAACACCGGGTGAATGGCCGCGGCCCCGGAGATGACGCCGACGACGGCCGTGCGGAACGCCTTCAGCGCGGTGTCCACGAACGGCACCGGGTTGAGCAGGATGGCCACCTCGACGCTGTTGAACACCACCCACACGGCCGCGTGGACGCCGCACATGCACACCCACAGCAGCACGTTGCCGGCGTGTTCGATGAACGTCGGTTGCGCTGGCGGGGTGTCGCCAAGCAGCCCTTGCACCTGCGGGCCGGCCGGGTCGCCGCCGAACGCCGACGCGCCGAGGTACACGACCGCGAACACGGCCCCGAGCGCGTGCATGGCCTGGGCGAGCGCGTCGAGCGGCATCTTCAGTTGGCTGAACACCGTCAGGATGGTGTCCTTGAACGCGACGAGCAGCACCAGCACGAGCATCGGCCCCCACATCCACGGCTGCGAGAAGAAGCCGAGCTTCTCCTTCCGCTCGTCGGGCGTGTTCAGGTACTCGACCGCCCCGCCGACGCCCATCACCATCCACGGCGACTGGCCGGTGAGGGCGGCAAGCGACAGCTTTCCGCACACCTTCTCACCGGTGCCGTAGGTGGACTTCACCTCCGCCTTCGGCGGCGGGACCACATCGGCGCGTGTGAGAGGGGCGATGCAACACAGTAGGAGAGCGGCGAACACGGCGCGAGCGAACACGGGGCGGCCCTCATTTCGTCGCCTTTCGCTCCGCGAAAGTCTGAACCACTTTCGCGGGGCGAAAGGCGACAGTCGGCATCAGTTTACGCCTCGTCCAGCTTGCGGTACTGGTTCGCGCGGATGTTCTGTGCGGCGAGCGTCACCGTCTCGGCCACCCGCTTCGCACGAGTGTCGGGCCGCTTCGCCAGAATGATCCACTGGAAGATGCCCTTCCGCACGCCGGGCGGGAAGGCGTCGAAGTGCCCTTTCGCTTTCGGGTTCGCGTCCAGTGCCGCGGCGAGGTCGGCCGGCATCTCCATCCGCTCGATGGCGTCGAGTAGCGTCCAACTGCCGTCCTTCTTCGCCGCGTCGATCTTCGCCTGCCCGGCGGGGGTCATCAGGCCGTCGGCGATCAGCCGCGTCACCCGCACTTTGTTCGTGCGTGCCCACCCGCTGCCGGCCTTCCGCGGGGCGAAGTAGAGCATGGTGCGCTTGTCGTCCAGCTTGTTCGGCTTGCTGTCCACCCAACCGAAGCAGAGGGCTTCCTCAACCTGCTCGCCGTAGGGCAACTGCGGTTCGCCGCTGTCTTTCTTGAAGTAGACGAGCCACACGCCGGTGCTGGTGGCGTAGTTGTCCGCCAGCCACGCCCGCCACTCGGCCCGCGTACGGCAGAGGACGCTGTTCGGCGGGGGCAATTTGGAGTCGGACATGTGGTTGCCTGCAAAGTACTCCGCACTCGCCGAGTGCGGTCCCGACACCCGCACTCGGCGAGTGCGGAGTACATCACCGGAACGCCACCCACTCGCCGGAGGCCCAGTCGAAAACCTGGTTCGGCGTGTACCGGGCCTTGTATTCGAGCGACGAACACCCGTCGACGTAGTACCCCAGGTAGACCCACGGCAGCCCCCGGGCTTTTGCCGCGGCGAGGCCGCACAGCACGTTCCAGGTGCCGGGCGAGCGGTCGCGGAGGTCCGGGTCGTAGTAGAAGTAGATCATCGACAGGCCGTCCGGCACGGCGTCCACGTACCCCACGCCGACAAGCCGATCACCCAGGTAGTAGCACCACTCCTCGTTGTCGAACGGGTTGTCCACGAACGCCTCAGCGTACTCCTCGGGCGATTCCGGGTCGCGGTCGGGCCAGCCCTTGTTGCCGGTCTGGAAGGCGTGGAAGCGGTCGTACAGGGCGAGCTTCTGGTCGGTCACGCTCGGCCGGCCGACGCGGACGGTCAGTTCACCCGCGTTCTGCTTCGCCACCCGCTTCATGCTCTTGCTGGCAGCGAATTGCGCGACATCAATCCGAAGTGGCTGGCACCGTCGGCACGACGGGCACTCGGGGCGAAACAGCGCGTGCCCGAACCGCCGCCACCCGCGGAGCATCCGCTGGTTGTACTCGGCCGCGGTGATCCCGCGGACGAGATCGTACCGCAGGCTCCACGTCTGGTCGGGCAGGTAGCCGCACGGCCCCGGCGGGGACGCGAACGTGTAGAGGAGTTCCATCGGCCACCCGGTGAACCGGCGGCGTCAGCCGCCTGGGTGTCAGTATACCCAGGCGG
>JANNQE010000940.1:0-3750 GCA_031441625.1 Planctomycetia bacterium | reverse complement strand
CACCCCTAACCCCTCTCCCCAGCGGGGAGAGGGGGACCGGACATCACTTCGCCGGCAGTTCCAGCACGAACGCGGTGCCGTCCTGGTTGCCGGTGATGAGCTTCTTGCCGTCGGCGGTGAACACGGCACACGTGGGCGTGTGCGGCAGTTTCCACGTGCGGACCTCCTTGCACGCCATGTCCCACGCCTTCACCGTCCCGTCGCCGGCCAGGGTGGCGAACCTGTCGCCCGTCGGCGAAACGATGATCCCCCGCACCTCGCCGTCCACCGCCTTCACGTTCGCCGTCACCGTCCGCTTGGCGGTGTCGGCCACTTTCACCTCGCCGTCCTTGTCGATCACCACCACCGACGTGCGGTCCGGGGTGACGCCCATGTCCGTCACCGCCGTCCCGGCCTTCAGCAGCGGCCAATCGCCGCCGATCCGCTCCTTCTTGGCCAGGTCCCAGATGCTGATGACCCCGTCGTTGCTGCCGAGCACCCCCCACTTGGCGTCGGGCGACAGGGCGGCGGCGGAGGTGGCGTCGTCCTTCCCCTTCGACTCCACCTCGACGAGCACCGGCTCGCCGCCGGTGGGGAACAGGTTGAACCCGGACTTGCTCTTGCCTTTGTTCTCGCTGTCCGTCCAGGCGGCGGCCACCGCCTTGCCGTCCGGGTCGGCGGCCAGCACGAACGACGACTGGGTCAGCGTCTTGGTGGCCAGCAGCTTGGGCGGGCCGTTGAACGACCACGTGCGAAGCACCTTCTCGTGCCCGCTCCCGGCCACCTTGTCGTTCCCCAGGAACACGACCGACAGGACGCCCCCGTCGGAGCTCAAGTTCTTGGCCTCGGCCTCGCCGGTCAGGGTGGCCACCTCCCGCCCGGTGGCCAGGTCCCACACCTTCACCGTCAGGTCGCCGCTGCCGGTGGCGGCGTACTTGCCGTCGCGGCTGACGGCCACGCAGTTGACCGCCGCCGAGTGCCCGGTGGCGGCGGCCTCCCCACGCGGCAGGTCGAAGATCTTGGCCGCCGCGTCCACCGAGCACGACAGCACCGTCTTGCCGTCGGTGGCGAACTGCACGCTCGTCACCCACGACGTGTGCCCCCGCAGCCCGCGGACTTCGCCCCCGCCGACCGTGTCCCACAGCCGCACCACCCCTTCCGACCCGCCGGCGACGAGCAGCTTGCCGTCCGGCGAGAAGGCGACCGACGTGACCGGCATGGGCGGCGCACCGACCGCCGGCTTGAACGGCGGGGTGTACTCCCGCTCTCGGTTCGGGGTGCCGCTCTCCGGGGCGGTCCACACGCGAACGAACCCGTCGCCCCCGCACGTGACCAGCCGGTCGCCGGCCGGGTGGAACACCACCGCGGCGACACCCGCATTGTGCGCGCCGGCCACCTCGCCGGTCGCCGTGAGGGTGTCGTCGGTCACGCTGAACAGTTGCAGCTTGCCGTTCGCCAGCCCGACCGCCACCCGCTTGGCGTCCGCGCTGACGGCGATGGCGCACACGGCCGACGTGCCGTCGAGTTTCAGCTTGGTCGGCTCGCCGGTGCTCGGGTTCCACCCGCGGATCGACTTGTCCGCCCCGCCGGACAGGAGCAGCTTGCCGGCCGGGTCGGACGCCACGGCCAGCACCGCCACCGTGTGCCCGGCCGCGTCCTTGGCGGTGCCGGCGGCCACGTCCCACACCTTCACGATCTTGTCCGCCCCGCCGGACGCCAGCGTCGTGTTCGACACCCACGCCAGCGCGGTGACGGCGATTTTGTGGCCTTTCAGTTCCTTCTTCATGGTGCCGCTGGCGGTGTCGTACACCCGCACCACGGTGTCCCCGCCGGCCGTGGCGAACTGCTTGCCGTCCGGGCTGTACGCGGCCGTCATCAGCTTCTCTTTGCTCTCGGCGAACGTGCGGTGGTCGTCCGAGTTGGAGAGCGGGAACAGGCGGATTTGCCCGGACTCGAACCCGGCGGCGATCTGCCGGCCGTCCGGCCGCACGGCCAGGCAACTGCCCTTCTTGGCCGACGACTCCGTCTGGTACGCGCGGATCTGCCGGCCGGCCGGCACCTCCCACACCACCACCGTGCGGTCCTCGGCGATGGACGCCAGCAGCTTGCCGTCCGGCGTGGTGCCGTGCCCGACGACCGCGCCACTGTGGGCGGACAACGTGGCCAGGGTGTTGCCCAGCCCGCTCTCCGGCCCGCCGGGGCCGCCGACCACCTTCAGTTGGCTGCCCTCGCCGCCGACGACCAGGCCGGTCACGTCGCGGGTGAAGCCGAGCGTCTTCAGCCCCTTCTTCTCGATCACCGACGACCCGAAGATCAGCTTGTCCCACTTGTTGGTGGCGTACACCAGCACCTTCCCGTTGCTGTCGCCGACGCCCACGAACCGCTCGTCGGCACTGAACGCCACCGCCTCGATCCGGCCGTCTTGGTCCTCCGACGTGTGCGTCGGCTTGTCCTTCGTCACGTCCCACATCATGTACTTCTTGTCCGCCCCGCCGCTCAGCAGCAGGTCGGCCGACTTGGGCGCGAAGGCGACGCAGAGCACCTCCTTCGTGTGCCCCTTCAGCACCTTAATCGGCTTGGCCGTGTCGGCCTCCCAGATGTGGATCTCGGTGCTGCCGGCGCTGGCCACCCGCTTGCCGTCGGCGCTGAAGCACACCCCAGGGGCCCGCAGGGCGTTCACCGCTTCCACTTTCGGCTTGGCGTTGGTGTCTTCTTCCACCACCTTCGCGCCCAAGTGCTCGCGGTACACGGCCACTTCGCGGCCGTTGCCCACGTCCCACACCCGCACGGTGCCGTCCTTCGACGCCGACGCCAACCGGCTGCCGTCCGGCGAGTAGGCGAGCGAGTTCACCCGGTCGCCGTGCCGCAGGCGGGCACCGCCCAGCACGCGGGACACGTTCTCCGGGAGGTTCTTCTGCTGCACCGGCAGTTGCCAGCGGGCCTCGGTGATGAGCCGGCTGGCCTGCTCGGTGTTGCCGGCGGCCAGTGCGACTTCGGCCTTCGCCGCCTGCTCGTCGGCCGCGGACAGTTCGTCTTTGGTGAACGTCTTCACCGCGTCCGCCCGTTCCTCTTTGAACTTGGCGATGTCGGCTTTCACCGCGTCGGCGGGAACCGGGGCCTGGGCGAACGTCGGCAGGCAGGCGACGGCCAGGGCGAGCAGGCCGAGCAACGACCGGGGCATGGCAACACCTCGCGGGGCGGGCGGACGGGTCTGTGGGGGAATATACGGGCGGACGGGGCGGAACGACGAGCCGGTTGTTACGCAGGAGTGGGTCGGGTAGGGTGGTTCGCTCTCGCCGAGAGCGACATCCGAACCGGCTCTCGGCGAGAGCCGGCCACCCTAGCTCATCCCCCGCAACACGGCTTCGACCAACTCTTGCGGGCCGGCGATGTCGACCACCCACGCATCCTTGAAGACGGTCAACTCCCGCTCTCCCAACCGATACCGGGTGACGCCGACGCCGAACGTCGTGTCGTCGTGCCACGTGTCGTCGGCGACGAACCCCAGGTCGCGGAGCGCCTGCACGAGCTTCGTCTGGGTGTCGTGGTCGTCGGCGGCACAGATGTCGGCACGGTGCATTTTGCCTCCCCAGGGCTTCCGCCCTGGGCTACATCCGACGGCCGCTTCGCGGCGGTGGCGGTTCGAACTTCTTGCGTCCCGGAGGGACCGCCGGATGTAGCCCAGGGCGGAAGCCCTGGGGAGGCAAAATGCACCGTGCCGACATCTGTGCCGCCGACGTGCGGTCCGGGGTGACGCCCATGTCCGTCACC
>JANNQE010000939.1:0-3661 GCA_031441625.1 Planctomycetia bacterium | reverse complement strand
GAATCACCTCCGGTCGCTCACGCTCCCGGCCCGCCGGTAGAATGACTGACCCGCCGGTTCCCACCTTTCCCCCAGGAGTTCCCCCGATGCGTCTGAAGACCCTCCTCACCCTATCGGCCGTGGCCGTCGCCGCCGTCGCCCACGCCGACGACAAGTTCGTGTCCGTGAAGGGCACGATCACCTTCGAGAAGGCCCCGAAGGCCGAAGTGCTGACCGTGACCACCGACAAGGACAAGTGCTGCAAGGACGGCGACCTGGTGTCGAACAAGATCCTGGTGGACGCCAAGACCAAGGGGCTGGCGAACGTGGTGGTGTACCTGCGGCCGGATTCGGACGACCGCGACGCCCCGTTCCCGGCCGACAAGGTGGACCCGGCTCTGGCCAAGCCGAAGGCGGTCAACCACGTGATCGACCAGCCGAAGTGCCAGTTCGAGCCGCGGGTGGTGGTCGCCCGCCAGGGCGACACGGTCACGGTGAAGAACACGGCCGACATCGCCCACAACATCAACTTCAGCTCGGAAGCCCTGAACTTCAACGTGACCGTGCCGGGCGGCAAGCAGCACGAGGTGAAGGACGAGCTGAAGGCCGACCGCCGGCCGGCCCTGTACAAGTGCGACATCCACCCGTGGATGCAGGGGCGGCTGTTCGTGTTCGACCACCCGTACTACACCCTGACTGATAAGAACGGGAACTTCGAGCTGAAGGGCGTGCCGGTCGGCAAGTGGCGGGTGGTGTACCGGCACGAGGGCGGGTTCCACAAGGGCAAGGACGGCAGCCTCGGGTTCGTCGTCGAGGTGAAGGGCGACAAGAAGACGATGGAGCTGGAGAAACTGGAGTTCGAGATGCCGCCGCAGTGAGTGGGTTGGCAGCCCCGAAGGGGCCGTCGTATGTAGCCCAGGGCGAAAACCTGGGTGTCGGTTCGAGAGGCCAACACCGCCCCGAAGGGGCGCTCGGTCAATCCGAGCGCCCCTCCGGGGCGTGTTCTTGCAGGTGGTCGATGTCCTGGGGCTTCCGCCCCAGGCTACACCCGGCCGCCGCTCCGCGGCTCCCAACTCCGGTTCCAGTTCACTTCTTCTTCCGCGCGATCGCCGCCCCGACGAAGTCGCGGAACAGCGGCTGGCAGGCGGTCGGCTTGCTCTTGAACTCCGGGTGGCACTGCACGCCCACGAACCACGGGTGCCCCGGCAGCTCGATCACTTCCACCAAGCTCCCGTCCGGCGTGGTGCCGGAGATCACGAACCCGGCCTTCGTGAACATTTCCCGGTACTCGTTGTTGAACTCGAAGCGGTGGCGGTGCCGCTCCTTCACCACCACTTCCCCGTAGGCCTTGTGCGCCAGCGTGCCGGGCACCAGGGCGCAGTCGTAGCTGCCCAGCCGCATGGTGCCGCCGACCCGCGTCACCTTCTTCTGCGCGTCCATCAGGCACACGACCGGGTGCGGGGTGTCCTTATCGAACTCGATGCTGTTGGCGTCGGCCAGCCCGAGCACGTTGCGGGCGAACTCGATGGTGGCGCACTGCAACCCGAGGCAGATGCCGAAGAACGGGATCTTGTTCTCGCGGGCGTACCTGATCGCCGCCACCTTGCCGGCGATGCCGCGCTTGTCGAACCCGCCCGGCACCAGGATGCCGTCCACCCCGGCGAGCACCTCGGCCACGTTCGCCTCGTCCACCAGCTCCGACTCCACCCGCACCGTCTTCACCCTATGCAGGTGGGCGATGCCGCCGTGGTCGAGCGCCTCGTACACGCTCTTGTAGGCGTCGCGGTGCTTGACGTACTTGCCCACCACGGCGATGGTCACTTCCTTGCCGGACGGCCCGGCCATCTCGCGGATGTTGTCCACCATCTCGACCCAGTCCTCGATCTCGATGGGGCGGGCGTTGGTCAGCCCCAATTTCTCCACGATGAGCGTGTCCAGCCCGTTGCCCATCAGGCTGAGCGGCACCTCGTAGATGCTGAACTCGCGGTCCTTCTCCTCGATCACCGCCCGTCGCTCGACGCTGCACATGAGGGCGATCTTGTCGCAGTCCTCCCGCGGGATCTCCTTCTCGGTGCGGCAGATGAGCACGTCCGGTTGCAGGCCGATCCGCCGCAGCTCCTGCACGCTGTGCTGCGTCGGCTTGGTCTTCAGCTCGCCGGCGGCCTTCAGGTACGGCACGAGTGTGAGGTGAATGAACAGGCAGTGCGACTTGCCCACTTCCATGGCGAACTGGCGGATGGCCTCGAAGTACGGCGAGCCTTCGATGTCGCCGACCGTGCCGCCGATTTCCGTGATCACCACGTCCACGTCCGGGGCGGCCACCTTGCGGATGCAGTTCTTGATCTCGTCGGTCACGTGCGGCACCACCTGCACCGTCTTGCCGCGGTACAGCCCGGCCCGCTCCTTCTCGATGATCGTCTGGTAGATGCGGCCGGTGGTGAAGTTGCAGTCGCGGTTGAGCGGGGCGTTGGTGAACCGCTCGTAGTGGCCGAGGTCGAGGTCGGTCTCGGCCCCGTCGTCGAGCACGTACACCTCGCCGTGCTGGTACGGCGACATGGTGCCGGGGTCGACGTTCAGGTACGGGTCCATCTTCTGCATCCGCACCTTCAGCCCGCGGCGCTCGAGCAGCAGGCCGATGCTCGCCGACGTGAGACCCTTGCCCAGCGAGCTGACCACCCCGCCCGTCACGAAGATGTGTTTCGCCATGTCGTGAGCGACTCCCGGAAAAGACTTGTTCTAGGGGGCGTGGGGGTGAAGTGAAGCGGCACGCGGATGACGCAGACACGCGCGGAACGACGCGGATCAGAACTGAACCTCCCCAGGGATCGTGGACAGTGGGAACGCGGTGTCCCCTCAACTGCCCAGGAGACCCATCGGTGACCAAAGTGCGTGGCCAGTATCCGCCGGAGTTCAAGCTCCGAGCGGTGGCGATGATGCCCGACCAGGGACTGAGTGGCCGAAGTGTCCCGCCAACTGGGCGTGTCCGAGAGTCGACTGCACGAGTGGAAGACGGCCGTCCGCGAGAAGGGAACGGCCGCCTTCCCCGAGTCGGGCCAACTCGTCCCGCACGGCGTCGTCGTCCGGAGCGTCGAGCGTCTTCCGTACCTCGTCCCCGATCAGTCCGGCGAAGGTGCGGCGGGCGCGGCTCAGTCGCTTGCGGAACGCCTCGGCGGCGAGCGGTTGGCCGGACGCCTCCGCCGCCCGCGCCGCCAGTTTTTCCGAGTCGGCGGCCGGGTGGTCGAAGGAGAGCCGCACCGCCGTGGACGGCAGCGTGTGGGAGGAGGAGTGACCCGCGGCATCGGATGGTTTCATTCCACCTCCCCCCACCCGGCTTTGCCGTAACCAGCCCATCTGCCGGAATCAACGATGATTTGCAGGAAACATGGGGTGTTCTGCCGGAATCACAGCCTTGGCTAATCGATGGTGCCGGCTTTTAGCTTTATGCGGATTGAGGTGACTTTGCGCGCCGCATTTTCACCATTCGTCCGGCTCACTTGGTTGCACACTCTCTGACAACGAGTATGCTGTCATGGTTTGGTCAGGTAGAGCCTCTTGGCTCGATGAATCTTGGACATCGCTGGATAGGCGGAGCTCTCCCACCGGGTAGCCGTTCACGCCCCTTGGGGCAGCAATGACGGCTTCTGCCCGGTGACGGCCTTCACCAGGAAGTCGAGGACGCCAC
>JANNQE010000938.1:0-3795 GCA_031441625.1 Planctomycetia bacterium | reverse complement strand
TAACAGGCCTTGGTGCCGCCCGGCAGGCGGCACCTACTTTGGGAAAGGATTCCGCACCATGACTGCCCCGCTCGGACTGCTCGTCAGTGTCACGTCCGCCGAGGAAGCGACGGCCGCCCTCGCCGCCGGCGTTGACCTCATCGACGTGAAAGACCCGTCACGCGGGCCGCTCGGCACGGCCCACCACGAGACGGTCGCCGCGGTGCTGGCCGCCGTGAACGGGGCCGTGCCCGTCAGCGCCGCCCTCGGCGAGTGGAACGCGAACGCCGTCACCGAAGCGCACTGGCACCTGAAACTGCCGCTCACGTACATCAAGTGGGGGCTGGCGGGGTACGGCCACCCGGCCGGGTTCGGCGAAGACCTGCTCGAAACCCGCCGCCGTATCCCGGCCGGGATTGAGGTGGTGGCGGTGGCGTATGCCGACTGGGAAGCGGCGAAGAGTCCGCCGCCGGCCGAACTGGTGAAGCACGCCAAACGCTACCGCTACCGGGCATTCCTGTTCGACACGTTCGCCAAGACCGGCGACACGCTGCTGGATCACTTGCCGCTGGCGGAACTGACGGAGTTGGTGAGCAGCTTGAAGCGGAGCAACATTCAGGTGGCCATCGGCGGGTCGGTGCAGTTCGAGCACATCAAACAGTTGAAGGGTGTGAAGGCCGACTGGCTGGCCGTGCGGGGGGCGGTGTGCGTGGGCGGCAAGCGGGGCGAAACGCTCGACCCGGTGCGGCTGGCCAAGTGGAAGCAAGCCGTCTTGTAGGGTGGTCCGCCCTCGGCGAGGGAGGAATCCGGACACCCGCCCTCGGCGAGGGCGGGCCACCCTACCCGAACTGCGGGTCGAATCCCGCTCTCGGAGAGAGCGGGCCACCCTACTTCCTCACCTCCGGGTTCACCACCCGCTCGGCCGGCCAGCCGCCGCCGATGACCTCGGCAATCGCTTCGGCCGCGAACCGCACCATGTCCTCGCGGCTGCGAAAATCGACGCCTGCCGTGTGTGCCGTCAGCAGCACGTTCGACAACTCTTGAAACGGGTGGCTCTTCAACGGCTCGTGCTCGAACACGTCCAACCCGGCCGCCGCGATCCGCTTCGCCTTCAGCGCCTCCACCAGCTCGGCCTCGTGAACCACCTCGCCGCGAGACGTGTTCACCAGAATGGCCGACGGCTTCATCAGCCCAATCGTCTCGGCCCGGATCAGGTTCCGCGTGTCGGGCGTGAGGGGCACGTGCAACGAGAGGTAGTCCGATTGTTGAAGCACTTCGTTCAGCGGTTGCAGTGGGATGCCGTGTTGTTTGGCGAAAGCGCCGTCCACGAACGGGTCGCAGGCGATGACGTTCATGCGGAAGGCGAGTGCCCGAATGGCCGTCGCCCGGCCGGTTCGCCCCAGGCCGATGACGCCGAGCGTCTTGTCTCGCACCGGCTGCTGTGCCCGGCGGGGCCAGTTCCCTGCCGCCGTCTCGCGGTGCTGCATGAGCAGGTTCTTTGCCAGCGCCAGCACCATCAGCATGGCGTGTTCGCCGACCGCCTCGTGATTGCTGCCCGGCGCGTAACACACCACAACGCCGTTGTCGGTGGCGGCATTTACGTCCACCGCGTCGTACCCGACGCCGGCACGGGCGATCACCTTCAGCCCGGCTTTGGCGGCCGTCTCGATCACCCGCTGGGTGTACGGCTCGCTGCCGGCGAGCGTGGCCACGCAACCGGGCAAGAGGGCGAAGAGTTCGTCTTCGGTCATCTGGCGGGCGGCCGGCGGGTAGACCAGCTCCAGCCCGGCGGCGGTGAGCTGCGGCTCGTAGCAGTGGGGAATATCCCGCATCGGGGCGGGGCCGAACAGGACGCGCGGTTTCATGTCTCAAGTTTACGAACAGAGCGAACCCGTGCGGGGCCAAAGTGTCCCTCCGAACTCGCGTTCGGGCACGGCCGGGCAAGGCAGGCGGGGCGGCCAAAGTGTGCCGCATTTGCCGCCCGGATTTGTTGTGCGGCGCGAACCGGCACGGCATTCGCCGCGGGAGTTTCTTGACAACGGGCCGGGGCGTCCGATGATACAGACGGTGTGGAGCGTTCCGCACCCGACGACACCCCCACCCGCGGTCCACAGTACCCCGGAGGCCGACCACGAAGACGACAGCAACAGGTGCTGTTCTCACTTCGAGCCACGGACCTCCGGAGGGCACACCCTAGGGAGGTCTCTTGACCAGCACCGCCACCTTGCACCCGTTCCCCGCCTCGGTCGGCGCTCCGGTGTCGGCTGACGCTCCCCGCCTCACCATCCCGTCCGCCCTCGAGCGGGCGTGCCTGGCGGCCAAAACCGCCACCGACAACAAGGCCACCGACGTTAAGGTGCTCGACCTCCGCAGCCTCACCCCCCTGTTCGACTTCTTCGTCATCAGCACGGCCGCCAGCCGGCGGCAGGTGCACACCATCGTGGAAGAGACCGACGCCGCCCTGCGGGGCGTGGGCGACGTGCGGATGAGCGTGACCGGGTACGAGAGCAGCAAGTGGGTGGTTCAGGACTACGGCGACGTGATGGTGCACGTGTTCGACACCGACACCCGCGGGTATTACAACCTGGAAGAGTTGTGGGGCGACGCCGAGTTGATCGACTGGGAAGACGAGATCGAGTGAACCGCTAAGATGTAGTGGCGGTCCATCAAGCCGCGGGACGGCCGTCCCGCGGCTTTCGCTATTTGGGGTGGTTTTGGCGAGCGGCCCGCGTGAGCGGGCTGGTGTGGTCATGACCAGGGGGCTTACACCCCCGCTCGCCCCGTAACCGACGGTGCCCTCATGAACCTCCTCACCGAACTCCGCTCGCTGTTCGAACCGGCCCTGCTCGCGGTCGGCGCGGATCCCGCGAAAGTGCCCGACTACCTCGGCATGGTGAAGCCGTCGGCGGACGCCAAGAACGGCGACTACCAGGCCAACTTCGCCATGTCGCTGGCGAAGGTGCTGGGGAAGAAACCCCAGGAGGTGGCGAACGAGATCATCGACGCCACGCCCACCGACGGCGTGATCGAAACTCCCACCGTCGCCGGGCCGGGGTTCATCAACCTGAAACTGTCGGACGCCTGGATCGCCGAGCAGGTGCAGAAGATCGCCGCCGATGATCGCCTCGGGGTGGCAACGGCCGCGATGCCGAAGACGTTCGTGATCGATCTGAGCGGGCCGAACGTGGCCAAGCCGCTGCACGTCGGGCACCTCCGCAGCACCATCATCGGCGACTCCCTGGTCCGCCTGCTCCGCTTCCTTGGCCACAGCGTCGTCGGCGATAACCACCTCGGCGACTGGGGCACCCAGTTCGGCATCCTGATTTACGGCTACAAGAACCACCTCGACCAAGCCGCGTTCGACGCCGACCCCGTCCGCGAATTGGCCCGCCTGTACATCCACGTCCGCAATCTGGCGAAGGTGAACGGAGACGAGGACGAGGGCAACGACCCGATCATGGAGGCGTGCCGCCAGGAGACGGCCAAGTTGCACGCCGGCGACGCGGAGAACGTCGGGCTGTGGAATCTGTTCATGCCCGCCTGTCTGGAGATGCTCCGCCCGATCTACGACCGCCTCGACGTGAAGATCGACCACGCCCTCGGCGAGAGCTTCTACAACCCGATGCTCGCCGGAGTGGTGACCGACCTGCTGGCGAAGGGCATTGCGGTGGAGAGCAACGGGGCGGTGGTGGTGCCGAACGCGAAGGGCATCGTGCCGAAGGAAGAGGAGCTTGGAAAGGAGGAACCGCCGGCGCTCGTCCGCAAGCGCGACGGGGCGTTCACGTACACGACGACCGACCTGGCGACGATCAAGTA
>JANNQE010000937.1:0-3904 GCA_031441625.1 Planctomycetia bacterium | reverse complement strand
TGAGCCGCCTGGGTTTTGATCACCCAGGCGGCTCACGCCGCCGGTTCACCAAGAAGAGATATACTATCCTCCCCGCGGCCCCCTCCACTTCCGCCCGCGGCCCCTGCCCGAGAATCCGCCGTGACCCCCCGCGAAGTGCTCGCCCTCATCCGCGAGAAAGACGTGAAGGCCGTGGACCTGCGGTTCATGGACTTCCCCGGCCTGTGGAAGCACCTGACCGTGCCGGCCGAGATGCTCACCGAGGAGCGGTTCGAGGACGGGTTCGGGTTCGACGGGGCCGGGTTGCGGGGGTGGCAGAAGATCAACGAGTCGGACATGCTGCTGGTGCCGCAACCGGACACGCACTTCCTCGACCCGTTCACGAAAGAGATCACGCTCGGCCTGCTGTGCAACATCCAGGACCCGAACACGCGGGAGGACTACACCCGCGACCCGCGGAACGTGGCCCGCAAAGCCGTCAACTACATGAAGCAGACGGGGTTTGCCGACATGGCGAACTTCGGCCCGTCGCTCGAGTTCTTCGTGTTCGACGACGTGAAGTTCGACCAGACCACGCACTCGGCCTTCTACTACGTGGACAGCGGGGAAGGGGTGTGGAACACCGGCCGGGATGAGAAGCCGAACCTGGGGTACAAGATCCGCGCCCGCCAGGGGTACTTCCCGTGCCCGCCGTCGGACGCCCTGTACGACCTCCGCACCGAGATGATGCTGGCGATGGGCCAGTGCGGGCTGCGGGTGGAGAGCCACCACCACGAGAAGGCGACCGGCGGGCAGTGCGCCATCGACATCGGGTTCACCGACCTGCTGGCGATGGCCGACAACGTGATGAAGTACAAGTACGTGGTGAAGAACGTGGCCCGCCGGCACGGCAAGACGGCCACCTTCATGCCCAAGCCGCTGTTCGACGAGTACGGCAGCGGGATGCACGTCCACGCTTCGCTCTGGAAGGGCGGGAACAACCTGTTCGCCGGCAACGGGTACTCGGGGCTGTCGGATGCGGCCCGGTACGCCATCGGCGGCATCCTGAAGCACGCCCCGGCGCTCTGTGCCATCACCAATCCGACGACGAACAGCTACAAGCGGCTGGTGCCGGGCTTCGAGGCCCCCACCCGCCTGGCGTACAGTCAGCGGAACCGATCAGCGGCCATCCGCATCCCGGTCTACTCGTCGCGTCCGCGGAGTAAGCGGATCGAGTACCGCCTGCCCGACGGCGGGGCGAACCCGTACTTGGCGTTCGCCGCGATCCTGATGGCCATGCTCGACGGCCTACGGCACAAGACCGACCCCGGCGACCCGCTCGACAAGGACATTTACGACCTGCCGCCGGAGGAGTTGAAGGACGTGGCCCGCACCCCGGCCACGCTCGACGACGCGCTGACCGCGCTGGAGAAGGATCACGAATTCCTGCTGCAAGGCGGGGTGTTTACCGAAGACGTGATCGAGACGTGGGTGCGGTTCAAGCGGACGGAGGAGGTGGCCGCGGTGCGGGTCCGCCCGCACCCGTATGAGTTCGCGCTGTACTTCGATTCCTAGACGAACCCGGCCCGCAAGGGCCGCGGGTGTGAGCCACACGCACCCGCGGCCCTCGCGGGCCGGGTTCGCCCGTCCATCACCGCTTTCTCAGCCCGCCTTTCTCCACCCGCAGTACGGTCAGCCACTCGCCGCTCGGGTCCTGCGTGAACTGAATCTTGCCGGTCACGCTCACCTTCTGGCCGTTTTGCAATTCTCGTTGTGTCTGCTTGCCGCCTTCCGTCACCACCTCTTGGAGCAGGCTCTTGTCTTCCGGCTTCACCACGCAGGTCGCCTTCAGCGGCACCTGGTCGGCGGCGCAACAGGTCTGCTTGAAGAAGAAGAGGGTGAACTGCGTTTCGGCGAGCTTCTTGTACTGAGCGCTCAGCGTGACCGTCTTGCCGGTGAACAGTTCGCGGTTCGGCTCGGAGTACGCCGCCGCGGCCAGCGTCTCGAAACTGACCTCCGCGTTGCCGGTCGAGGCCACATCACCCAGATCGCCAGTGACGGCGTGGTCCTTCACTCGATCGGCCTGATATTTCGAACTGAATGTGCCGTCGGGCAGGCCCATCAGGTAAATGACGATGGGGAAGAGCAGCACCACCACCCGCCAGTAGATGTTGCCGTGGGCGTGGTCGTCGGCCGAGTGGTCGCCGTGGTCGTGCCCGGCGTGGGCGTGGGACGGGTGGTCGCAGGCCTCGCCGGGCTTGTGGTCGTGGTGGTCGTGGTGGTCGTGCCCAAGCCCGACGGGTCGCGGGCTTGCACCGACCGACTTCCACAGCGCGATCCCGCGGATGACTGTGATGGCGAGCAGCACCAGACTGCCCATCAGCACCCAGACGTGGAAGCCGGGCGAGAGCAGCACGCCGAGTTTGGTCAACTGGTTGCCGTCGTTGTCCGTCACGCCTTGGCCGGCCGAGACGAAGCACATGAGCAGGCCGACCACGCCGAACGCCCCGCAGATGCCGATGGTGAGCAACTGCTGGAGGTAGAAGTCACCGCCGCCGTGGTGGTCGTGCCCGTGGTCGTGCGTGTGGGCGTGCCCGTGCGAGTGGGCGTGCTGGTCGGGAGCGTGGTCCATGAGTCTGGCCCTCCGGGGGTGGGGCGTTGTTCGTTCGTGGTAGGTGCCGCCTGCCGGGCGGCACTCGAAACCAGTTCCGCCTGCCGGGCGGCACCTACTTCGGTGTCGTGGGCGCTGTCTCGGTCGCGGGTGTTGTTGAGGTCGTCGGCTTCGCAATGGTTGACTGAATCGAGAGCGGTTGCGACTTCACGCCCAGGAGTGGGTAGTGCAGAAGCAACGTGTACGCGCACACCTGCACCGCCACGCAACTGATGATGACCACGATCAGTCGCGGCCGGAACACCCGCGTGTACATGAGCAGCAGCTTGATGTCGAGCATCGGGCCGAACACCAGGAAGGCGAGCTTGGCCGAGATGCTCATGGTGGTGAAGCTGGCCGCCAGGAAGGCGTCCGCCTCACTGCACAGGCAGAGGACGAAGGCGAGCAGCATGAGCAGCGGCACGGCCATCAGCGGGTTGTTCTGCGACATCCATTCGACGTTGCGGATCAGGTTCGGGTCGGACTTGATGAGCGCCGAAAGCAGTGACCCGATGATGAGGAACACGGTGATGTCCACGAAGTCGTTCAGCGCCGTGGCCGAGATGTTCGAGATCCGCTGACTCCACGGCTTCTTCGGCTCGACCGCCGGCGGCGCGTCCGCCATGCCGAGTGACCGTGCGGCCTTCGGCGGGGCAGGGGGGAGGGCGGTCGCGGTGAGCAGCGCACCGGTGCCCCACTTGGTGACCAGGAAGTGAACTACCAGCCCGGTGACGCACGCCACCGTGTACCCCAGTGCGGCCCGGCCGAGGAGCACCGTCCAGCCGACCTCCGGCCCGTGCGGGAAGAAGGCGACCGCGGTACTCCCGAGCACAATCGGGTTGAGGATTGGACCCGCGAGCATGTACGCCACGCAACACGACAGCGGCAACCCCTTCTTCAGCAGCCGCCGCATCACCACCACAATCCCGCACTCGCACATCGGGAAAATCAGCCCGAGCGCCCCGCCGATGAGGACCGCCGGGATGAAGTGCTTGGGCAGCATCTTGCCGAGCGCCTCCTGCGGCAGCATCTCCTCAAGAATGCCCGCGATGATGGCCCCGACGATGATGAACGGCAGGGCCTCCCAGACGATGCTCAGGAAGTTGAGCACGAAGTCTCGGAGCAGGTCGGCGAGTGCCACGTGCGGTTCTCTGGGGTGTGGCGGATGAGGGTCTGTACGCCCTGCTGCGGCGGGCGGTTCAGTTCGGGGTAGGGTGGTGGGGGGGGGGGGCGGGGGGGGGACCCCACACGGGGGGAGACTCCACAAAAAGGGGGGAGGGGGGCCCCCACGAGAGG
>JANNQE010000936.1:0-1762 GCA_031441625.1 Planctomycetia bacterium | reverse complement strand
GGGCGAACGAGACTCCGCCCCGAAGGGGCCGGCGTGGGGGTGGACGCCGGCCCCTTCGGGGCGGGGGTGGGGTGGGGCGAAGGGTCCCAGGGCTTCCGCCCTGGGCTACGAACGCCGGCCGCTTCGCGGCGGTGGGCGGGCAACCTCCCACAACAGCCAAACCCTCCCAACACGAAAGACGCTCACCCGCTGGCGGACACTCTCACACACTTCACACGAACCTCACAATCGGGTGGCGTCCCGTGAAGGTTGCACGCGGTGGCTCCGGTGAGGGAGCGTGTCGCGGGTGGCGGACTGCCTCAGTCTTCAGTCGTCACTCGGCGAGTTGGAGTCCGCGATACCACTCGACCGTCTGCCGCAGGCCGTCCTCGAAGCTGACGGCCGGCTCGTACCCCAGCTCCGCACGAATGCGGTCGATCTTCGCCAGGCTGAACCGCACGTCGCCGGTGCGGGCCGGACCGTGCGTGGGGGTCACGCTCGTGCCCAGCGCGGTATTCAGCGCGTTCACTAAATCCAGCACGGTGATGACCCGCCCGATGCCGACGTTGAACACCTTCCCGCTCACGCCCGGCACGTCCCCCGCCTTGAGCACCGCCTGCACCGCGTTCGCCACGTACACGAAGTCGCGGGCCTGCAACCCGTCGCCGTGAACGACCGGCGCGCGGCCCTGCGTGAGCAGCCCGACGAAGATGGCGATGACCCCACTGTACGGCGAGTCGGCACGCTGGCGGGGGCCGAAGATGTTGAAGAACCGCAGCCGCACGGTCTCGATGCCGAAGCTCTCGGCGAACGCTTCCAGGTAGTGCTCGCCGGCAAGCTTGGCGGCGGCGTAGGGGGAGAGCGGGCGGAGGGGCGTGTCTTCGCTCAGGCCGGCGGGGTCGGCGGCCGACCCGTAGCAACTGGAGCTGGCCGCGTACACCACCCGGCGAGCGCCCGCGGCCTTCGCCGCGAGCAGCGCGTTCAGCGTGCCGGTGGCGCACACGGCGTGGCAGGCGAGCGGGTCTTCCAGGCTCTTCGCCACGCTCGCCATCGCCGCCAGGTGGTACACGACCGCACACCCGGCCGCGGCGGACGCCATCTCCTTCGCGTCGGTCACACACCCGCGGACGAACTCGACGCCCGCCGGCAGGTTTGCACTTTGGCCGGTGCTCAGGTCGTCGAACACGCGGACCCGCTGGCCCGCGGCGAGCAGACCGTCCACCACGTGCGAGCCGATGAACCCGGCCCCGCCGGTCACCAGACACAGTTCAGACATGACAGCCTCAATTGGCGGTGAATCGCCCCCGACCTGTAGACGTGATATAGAGCGCGGAACCACGGGGGTACAGCGGTTCGGCACGCGGCGTGCAATGATCACATCCCACAGGAGCCGCCGGGTTCCGACACCACGAGAGAGGGTTCGTCATGAAATACACCAGTTGGGCCGTGCTCGTCTTGGGGGTGCTGATCGGCCTCTACGGGCTGTTCATCGCCATCCCCGTGGGCGACTCTGCGGCCGCCTCCGCGGGAGCCGACACCACCACCTCCGCCACGCCGTTCCCACTGGGCACGGTCATGCTCGCCTTCTCGGCGGTGGCCGTCGCGGCCGGGATCGCCATGCTCGTCTTCGGCGGTCGCGGGGTGATCAAGACGAAGAATTTGGCCGTTCGGAATTGAAAATGAGTGTGGTGAACCGTCGGGCGGTGCCCCCCCCGGGGCGAGAGACCCCCCCGCGGACGCGCGCCGCGGTAAAAAACGACCCCGGGGAAAACCGGGGGGCGGG
>JANNQE010000935.1:0-3315 GCA_031441625.1 Planctomycetia bacterium | reverse complement strand
CCACGTGGTCTGCGTCCGCCGCAGCCACGTCGCCAGTGTGTCCCCGTCCGACTTGAGCGAATTCAGCTGCTTCTGGAGTTCCTCGATCCCCTGCTCCTTCTCCTGGAGCCGGTCCCACGCCGCGTCCCCCACGCTGCCCACCCGCCGGCCGAGCGGGGTGAGGCGGCGGTCGGCGTTGTCGTGTCGGAGGAGCAAGCGGTACTCGGCGCGGCTCGTGAACATGCGGTAGGGTTCGTCCACGCCCTTCGTCACCAGGTCGTCGATGAGCACGCCGATGTACGCCTGGGCGCGGTCCAACACCAGCGGCGGTTCCCCCTTGATCTTCAGCGCCGCGTTCAGCCCGGCCATCAGCCCTTGTGCGCCGGCCTCCTCGTACCCGGTGGTGCCGTTGATCTGCCCGGCGAAGTACAGCCCGGCCACGTACTTGGTTTCGAGCGTCGGGTGAAGCTGCGTCGGCGGGGCGAAGTCGTACTCGACGGCGTACCCCCACCGCATCACCTCCGCGTTCTCCAACCCCGGAATCAGCTTGAGCATCGCCGCCTGCACGTCCTTCGGCAGGCTGGTGCTGATGCCGTTCACGTAATACTCGCGGGTGTTCAGTCCCTCCGGTTCGAGGAAGAGTTGGTGCGAAACCTTCTCCGCGAACCGCACCACCTTGTCTTCGATGCTCGGGCAGTACCGCGGGCCGCTACTGCGAATCTGCCCGCTATACATGGGCGCGCGGTCCAGGTTCGCCCGGATCAGGTCGTGAACGGCCGGCGTCGTCTCCGTCACGTGGCAGATCATCTGCGGGACGGTGATCTTGTCAGTGGCGAAGCTGAACGGCCGGGGCGGGTCGTCGCCGCGGGACTCGGCCAGCTTGCTGAAGTCGATGGTGCGGCCGTTCAGGCGGCACGGGGTGCCCGTCTTGAAGCGTTCCAGGGTGAACCCGCACGCCGTCAGCGAGTCGCTCATCCCCTCGGCCGAGTTGTCCCCCGCCCGCCCGCCGGTCGTCTTCGCCTCCCCGGTGTGCATGATCGCTTTGAGGAAGGTGCCGGTGGTGAGGATCACGGCCGGCGCGCGGTAGTGCGTGTCGCCGCGGGCGACGACCCCTTTAATGCGGAGTGCGGAGTGCGGAGTGCGGAGTGCAGAACTGTCTTCCATTCCGCATTCCGCATTCCGCATTCCGCACTCCTCCAGAAGGAGGCCCTCGACCAACTCCTGCCGCAGCGTCAGGTTCGGCTGATCCTCCACCCACCCCTTCATGGTGTTCTGGTACAGCTTCTTGTCGCACTGCGCCCGCGGCGAGTGCATGGCCGGGCCTTTGGACGCATTGAGCATCTTGAACATGATGCCGGACGCATCGGTGCATTGGCCCATGACCCCGCCGAGGGCGTCGATCTCGCGGACGATCTGCCCTTTGGCGACCCCGCCGATGGCCGGGTTGCAGCTCATCTGGCCGACGGCGTCGGCGTTCATGGTGAGCAGACAGGTCTTCATCCCGAGTCGTGCGGCGGCCATGGCCGCCTCGGTGCCGGCGTGCCCGGCCCCGACCACGATCACATCGAACTCGAACGTCAGCGGCGGCATGGGTGCGAATCGGTGGGTGTGAGTGCGTTCCGGAATTCTAGCAGAGACAGCCGGGCGAACCCGTCGGTTCGGAATCGCTGGAATCGCTGTCGGTCAGTAGATCGACTCGTAGTCGGACACCTTCAGCCCTGGGATAGCACGCTGGATTGCTTTTCTTCCTTGGGGTGTGACTGCGGTGTTGCCCACGGCGAGGATGCGAAGGCGGGGCAGTCCATGTAGATGTCGAAGCCCTGCGTCACCGACCTCGGTGCGGTACAGACTCAGCATCTCCAAGGTGTCGATCTGGCCGATGTGCCGCAATCCCTCGTCAGTAATCTTGGTTCCGATCAGCTTGAGTTTTGTCAGTCGGGTGCCTGTCAACCGTTTTGCAGTCAGGTCGGCAATGCCCGTCCAACTCAGGTCAAGAAAGCGAAGTTCCGGAAACCCTCCCAGGGCGGCTGCCTTGCGGTCCGTCAGACTCTCAAGCTGATCGCACCAAAGCACTTGAAGCCCGACCGCATTTCGGAGAGGGTGAAGCGAAGTAACAGCGGTCTCGCCGATGTCGAGCCTTTGAAGCTGATGGTGGTTTCGCAGGTGACGTAGTCCGACATCAGAAACAGGACATTCCCTCACCGTGATGAAGTGAAACTCGGGAAGCACATCGAAGTATTTCATGTCAGCGTCGGTCACGCCCATCTGGAACAGCATGATGCCGTTCGACTTGCCCCTTGGCTTGTACTCGACTTGTGATTCGGGGTGCTCCCCCGCGCGACCGAGTTCGGTCAACGAGCCGAGGTGTCGGAGGGCTTCTTTCTGTAGCGGGGTCATGCCGTCCGTTGTAGCGAGTGTTGGAATCTCACCCCGGTGAATCCAGCACCAGCGTGACGGGGCCGTCGTTGGTCAACTCCACTTGCATGTCCGCGCCGAAGATGCCGCAGGCGACCGGCACGCCGAGCGCTTTCAGCCCGTTCACGAATGCCATGTACAGTGGCTCGGCTTGCTCCGGGCGGGCGGCGGCGATGAAACTCGGCCGGCGGCCCTTCGCCGCGTCCGCGTACAGGGTGAAGTTGCTCACCGCCAGCACGCCGCCGTTCACGTCTTGCACGCTCAGATTCATCTTGTCGTCGGCGTCGGGGAAGCACCGCAGGTGGGCCACCTTGTCGGCCAGCCAGTCGGCCGCCGCCGGCGTGTCCGTCGGGGCCACCCCGACCAGCGCCAGCCACCCGCGGCCGATCTCCCCGACAGTTTGCCCGTCCACCACGACCCGCGCCGCCGACACCCGCTGGAGGACCGCTCGCACGCCGTGCCTCCGAACTGAGGTGTGGGTGATGAGAAGAGGGGGTAATATAGGGTGGCCCGCTCTCTCCGAGAGCGGGTCTGATCCGACTCTCGGAGAGAGTCGGCCACCCTACAGGGCCTCGCCGATGGGCATGAACGACTTCTCCGCGAACCAGCAGAAGATCATCAAGCGGTACTACCAGAACATCGACGCCATCTCGCTCCAGAAGCTGAGCGAGATGGTGACGGAGCTTTATCTGGCCGAGGGGAAGAAGCGGGAGCGGCTGTGGAAGAACGCGGCCGCGGCGATGGAGAAGATGGGCGTGAAGCCGGCCCGCATCGAGGGCATTGTGAAGTCGAACAAGCCGGAGTTGCTGGCCGAACTGGAGCAGGAGATGCAGGGCAAGTGAGCCCGCGCGGACTCCTAATGTCGCCGCCCCGCGCACCGGGGCGGAAATTGTGGGGTGGTTTCACCAATACACACCCCGG
>JANNQE010000934.1:0-1992 GCA_031441625.1 Planctomycetia bacterium | reverse complement strand
CTCCTGAACCCCGCTCGCCACCTGAAGCCCCCGCGCCTGCCGCGCCACCTGCCGCGAGACGTCCCGAGCGTGATGGAGATGAGGCGGCTCCTCTCGGCCAGGGGCCGCAAGCGTCGCCAGCTTCCGCTCGGCCTCGTCCCGCTCCTTGGCGATCTCGTCCGGCCGTTTCAACTCCCGCCCGTCCGGCCCGTACACCGCCAGTTGCCCCTTCACCGACACGAATCGGAACCGCAGCCGCGGGCTGGTGAAGTCGGCCATCTCCTCGTCGGCGATCCGCTCCAACTTCCCCCCGACTCGCCTCCACCCTTCCACGAACATGGGGAAGTCGGGGTACACGATGTAGTACTCCTCCACCCCGTAGCGGTCGTAGAACTCCCGTTTGTCCTCCATCCTCCCCGCGCGGTTGTTCGGCGACCACACCTCGAAGATCACCTGCGGGAAGACGCCGCCCTCCTCCCACACCCGGTAGCTGCCGCGATACCCCTTCGGCCGGCCGAACGCGACGTACACGTCCGGCGCTTGGCGGAGGTCGGCGTCGCCTTCCACCGGATAAATCAGGTGGTCGCCGGCGACGAACGCCGCCGGGTCGTCCCGCAGGTACGCCTCGGCGTTCCACTTCAGCAGCGCGATCCAGTCGAATTGCAGCGTGTTGTCGGCCTTCGGCTGCCCGTCCGAGTCGGGGTAGTAGACGGCCCGCGGCTTGGCGGGTGCGGACATGAGCGTTCCTCCGCGGGCTATTCTGCCTGGGGTGAGCGGAACCGATCAACCTCAACTGCCGCCGCCGTCAGCCAGCTGCGCACCCGGCCTTCGGTCGGGAACCGCACGACCTGGAACGCGATCATCCCGCCCACGAACCCGAGCATCAGCCAGTCGGCGGCCAGGTGGAACAGCACGGCGGTGACGAGCGCGGCGGCGGTGGTCAGCCCGTACTCGGCGAACTTGCCCTGGGCGTACACCCCCCACAGGCGGTCGGTCGGAGTCTCGGGTGTCACGCCTTCCTCGGGGGGCGGTGCCGCGGTGGTGGCGACCGTCTTCAGTCCGGATTTGGTGAGGAACGGTACCACCAGCACCGCCACCACGACGGCCGTGAGGGTGAGCACCGCCCCCACGCCGGTGAGCACCTGCGTGCCGCCGATCTTCACCAGCGGCTTGTTCCCCAGGGCCAGCACCACCACCCCGGACGCCATCAGCAGCAGCGTCACTTCAAACAACAGCACGCCGAGGCAGAGCGTCCGCAGGACGCGGAGCTTGTCGGCGAGGTCGTAGCCGTCGGCCGGCGGCGGCTCGGGCGGCAGGTGGTCGGCAATGCGGTTGGTCATGGTGGTGAGTCCTGTTGGGTGGGCCGCTCTCTCCGAGAGCGGCATCCGGACCGACTCTCGGAGAGAGTCGGCCACCCTAGCGGCACCGGATGTCGTGGTATTCGAGCGGGAAGTCGTAGTCCTTGCGGAGCGGGTGGCCGGTCCAGTCGTCGCTCATCAGAATCCGCCGCGGGTCAGGGTGGCCGACGAACCGCACGCCGACCAGGTCGAACGCCTCCCGCTCGTGCCAGTCGGCCGCCGCCCACACCCCCGTAACCGTCGGCACCTCGGGCAGATCACCGGGCGTGTCGTTCTTCCACCGCGGCAGGGTCACTTTCAGCGTGAACCGCGAGCCGGGGAAGGTGAAGCTGCACAGGTGGTACACCACCTCGACGTGCGGGTCGAACCCGGCCTTCGCCGCCTTCTTCGCGTCGGGTTCCAGGTAGTCCACGCCGCTCACGTCGTTCAGCATCTCGAACTTCAGCCGCGGTTCGTCGCGGAGGAAGCTGCACACCTCCACCAGCTTGGCCGGATCGACCGTCACGAACGGGTCGAGGGCAGAGGCCGGGCCGGGCACGACCGCGGTGCCGAAGGTCGATTTCAGCAGGGCGATGATGTCGGCGGGGGGCATGGGGGGTGCTCGGGTTGGGTGAACCGGCGGCGTGAGCCGCCTGGGTTCCCTCGACCCAGGCGG
>JANNQE010000933.1:0-2071 GCA_031441625.1 Planctomycetia bacterium | reverse complement strand
GAACTTCCTCGGCTTCGTCTGGGTGGCGTCCCTGATGGTCATGCTCAAATGACGGCCGGCGTACTCGTGTCCACAGGCCCTAGCAAACTGGCGGTATTCCGGGTGGTCTTGCAGGTCGCTCACGTTCACTTTCCCCGCCGGTGATGTCACAATACCCTCAACTCAGTCGCGTTACTACTTCGTCCGACTTGTCGGGTTTGCCCGCCATCACTCGCCGGGAAAGGGTAAACGGGGAACGCCATGTCCAAATCCGACGACGACACCCGCTTGGCGGCCCCGGCCACATCCGGCACGAACCCCGCCGATCCCGACCTCACCCGTTTGCGCCCGGCAGCCTGCCCGATATCGGCATATCCGGTAGTGCCGGGGTACGAGGTGCTGGGTGTACTCGGCCGCGGCGGAATGGGGGTGGTGTACAAGGCCACCCAGACAGCCGTGAGTCGCGTCGTCGCCCTGAAAACGCTGCCCGCCGGGGCCGACGCCAGCCCGACCGCCGAAGCCCGCTTCCAGATCGAAGCCGAGGCCATCGCGACCTTGCAGCACCCCGGCGTTGTCCAGGTGTTCGAGTTCGGCCGCGCCGACGGCGGGTGGTTCCTCGCCCTGGAGTTCGTGCCCGGTGGGACGCTCGCGGATCGCATCCAGGCGAAACCGTGCTCCCCTCGCGAGGCGGCCGAGTTGGTCGCCACCCTCGCCGACGCCGTTCACGCCGCCCACGCGAAAGGGGTTCTTCACCGCGACCTGAAACCGGCCAACGTGCTGCTCACCGAAACCGGCGAGCCGAAGATCACCGACTTCGGGCTGGCCCGCATCGGGCAGTCCGAGTTGACCGCCACCGGGGCCGTCATGGGTACGCCCAGCTACATGAGTCCGGAACAGGCGTCGGGCGACGGCAAGAAGGTGGGCACCCCGGCCGACGTGTGGGCACTCGGGGCGATCCTGTACGAACTGCTGGTCGGTCGCCCGCCGTTCCGCCGCGACACCGTCGCCGCCACCCTGCACGCGGTCGTTCACGACACACTTGAGTCGCCGCGGAAGCTGAACCGCAAAGTGGCCCGCGACCTGGAAACCATCTGCCTGAAGTGCTTGCAGAAGGATCCGGCCGACCGCTACCGCACGGCCGACGCCCTGGCCGCCGACCTGCGGGCGTACCTCGGCGGGTTCCCGGTGGCCGCCCGCCCGGTCGGGTTCCTCCGCCGCACCTGGAAGCTGGTGAAGCGGAACCCGGTGCGATCCGCCCTGTTCGCCGTCGTTCTGATCACTGGGGTCTGGATCGGGGCGGCGTGGCCGAAAATCATGTCGACGACGCCGACGGTTCGGAGCGGGGTGTGGGTGGAATCGGACCGCGACGCGGTGGACGCTTTCAACGTCGCGGACCAGAGTGCGGCGGCGTACACCTACAGCGGCAGGCCGGTGGAGTTCTGGGTCGAACTGCACCGCCCGGGCCAACCGGTGCGGACCGTCCGGGCGGAGCCCTGGGAGACCGACCCGGTCGAAGCCGTCCGACAGATGCAAGGGCAGCCGGCATTCGGGCGGTGGGTGTGGACGCGGGGGAAACGGGACGCGAAGGGGGACGAGGTGTGGTGCGTCGGGTTGAAACGGTCGGTCGAAAAGCCGGCCACGGGGGCGCTGCCGGGGGTGTTTGGTGGGACGATCGCGAACGCGTTCGGCGGGGGCACCGGCAAGGTGACCCAGACGGAGACGGACACTTGCTTCTACAACGGCCGCCGCACGGTGCCGTTCGGCAAGCACCCGCAAGGCCCGAACGGAAGCACCTGGGAGTTGGGGGGCGGCGGGGTGGTGAACCCGGTCGCCGAGGATCAGCCGGTCTGCCTGAAGGACATCGACGGCGGCTGGGGCAGCGGTCCCGCCGGGGACACCAAGACCACCGCGTATACCATCCGCGTGATGTGCCAGGTGCTCACCCCGGAGATCGCCGAGCGGTTGAAGGCGGACCGCGAGGCGGCGAAGAAGGCGAAGGCAGGGGAGGCTGAGAAGTGAACGGCGGCGCATTGCGAAGCCACCGACCGCGACGCCCCACTTCTGGTGTTGGAGTTCACGCTTCAGCGTGAGT
>JANNQE010000932.1:0-7691 GCA_031441625.1 Planctomycetia bacterium | reverse complement strand
GCTGAAATACTTCACCAGCACCCTCCGCGACCGCATCCCCGGCGTGCCCAAAGTGACCTCCGGCAAGGTGGACACGCCGACCGACTGGAACCTGTCCGAGTTCGTGCAGAACTGCTCCCGCACCGCCGGCGAGCGGGTGCTGACTCAACGGCTGTCGGCCCTGTCGAACAAGCTGCTGGTGGAAGCCGATCAGAAAGGGTTCCCGCTGGCACTGCTGACGGAACCGACCACCGCCCTCGCCGGGCAACAGTGGGAAGCGCGGTTCACCCGCGGGCTGGTGGAGTCGCTGACCGAGATCGAGCGGGAGGTGACCTCGCCGGTCGGCTGGCGGAAGTGGGTCCGCGGCGGGTTCATCTTCCTGTGCAACGCCCTCCCGCCGGTCGCGCTGTTCACCTGCTTCGCCGTGGTGATGTACCAGTACATCGTCCCGGACGGGGTGAAAGAGGTGAACTGGGTGCTGTTGCTGCTCCCGGTGTACGCCACGCTCGGCGTGCTGGTGCTGGTGCAACTGGCGGCGGCGCTGTTCCTGCCGGTGCGGTGGACGCGGGTTCGCGGGCAGTTCCAGGAGCGGCTGCGGCAAAAGCTGGCGGCCGAGTTGAACGCCGTCTTCCTGCCGGTGCCCGACGAGGTGAGCGCCGCCGTGCGGGACGAGAAGCGGCAGGCGGAGGCACTCGTGACGGAGACGAAGCAGATCGCCGACTGGCTGAACGAGCGGGAGCAGGCGTCGCACGCCGGCGAACTGTACGGCAAGTGACCAAGTGCAGTCCCGAAGGGACGACGGGGAATAGCCAGGGGTGGAGCGAGCGACCGCGAGCGCAACCCCTGGAACCGATGGCGGAAATGACCGCAGCCCCGAAGGGCGAAGCGCTCCAGGCGCGTCGCCCCTTCGGGGCTGCGGGGGTTATAGTCTTCCAGGGGTTCCGTCGCACCGTTGGTGCTCCGTCACCCCTGGCTATTCCCCGTCGTCCCTTCGGGACTACACCCGGTCACTGCGTTCCCGGTTCCATCACCGCACCACGCCCTTCACGTCCAGCACCACCGCCGACGCCATGTTGTCGCCGAACGTCTTGAAGTCCTTGAAGGCCCACACCACCTTCTTCTCGCGGGTCACTTCGATCAGTTGCGGGTTCTTGTCGGTGGCGTGGCAGTTGCCGATGATGACGTTCCCGTTCGGCAGCACTTGCAGCGTCGTCACCCACGCCAGCGTGATGCCCTCCAGATCTTTCTGATCCACCTGCCACATGATCTTGCCCTTCGAGTCCACTTCGATCACGCGGTTGTTGTTCCCGCCCGCAATCAGCGTGTTGCCGTTCTCCAACCGCACCGCCCCGTACACGGAGACGCCGTGCCCTTCCGGGCCGTGCCCGCCGCTCGCCTTCCGCCCGTTCAGGTCGATCTTGTACTCCCACACCACCTCGCCCTTCGCGTCGTACTCCTTCACCGCCCCCTCGCTCTCGTGGCAGACGAGGTAGTTGCCGCTCTTCAACTTCCGCACCATCCGCGTATCCCGGTGGGCGTCCGGCTTGGCCACCTTCAGGGCGATCTCTTTCACGATCTTGCCGTCCTTGTCCACCTCGACGATACGAGTGTTGCCGCTCTCGGCCACCATCGTGTTGCCGTCGGCCAACCGCTGGAAGGCGTGGATCTCGATGCGGCCCTTGTACCCCTCCTTCGGCTTCGCGTCGTACTTCCACACCACCTCTTTCGTCTTGAAGTCGATTTCGACGACGTTCGTGGCCGAGGTGTGGGTGAGGATGTTGCCGTTGTCGAGCACGTGCAGGTCGTGAACATCATGCTTGTTGGCGAACTCCCACTCCACCTCGCCCTTGGCGTTCACGATGGCCAGTTTGCCGGTGCCGCGATCCGCGGCGAGGACGCGGTACGCGGGTTTGTCCGCGGCGAACAGCGGGAGCGAGCAGAGCAGAAGGCAGGCGAGCGAGCGCATGAGGCAGCTCCGGGGGAGGGTGTAAATAGGGTATGGAAGTGCCCACACGCCCCGCCATTCACCACTTTCTCATTGGATCGCCCGCGGCAGCACTCGTAGCGTGTCGTCCACACCTCTTCTGACGGGCGACCCATGCGCGGACTCATCTTCAGCCTGCTCGCTTGCGCCGTGCTGGTCGGCACCGCGGCGCCCGTCCGGGCGGACGACAAGAAGCCGGACGCCAAAGCGGACAAGTTCGCCGACCCGCCGAAGGACTACGACAAGAAGCGGGACGGCATCGAACGCGGCAAATCGGAACTGGTGGAGTACGACAGCACCACCGTGGGTGTCAAGCGGAAGGTGACGGTGTACACCCCGCCGGGGTTCGACGCGAAGGGGAAGGCCAAGTATCCGGTGTTCTACCTGCTGCACGGCATCGGCGGGGACGAGAACGAGTGGCCGCGGGGCGGGGTGCCGAACGTCGTCCTGGACAACTTGTACGCCGACAAAAAGCTGGCCCCGATGATCGTGGTGATGCCGAACGGCCGGGCGTCGAAAGACTTGACCGCCCGCAGCCCGTTCGGCCAGCAGTCGCCGGCGTTCGCCGCGTTCGAGAAGGAGTTACTCACCGACCTGATCCCGTTCGTCGAGAAGACGTACCCGGTGAAGGCCGACCGCGAGAGCCGGGCGCTCGCCGGGCTGAGCATGGGCGGCGGGCAGTCGCTCAACTTCGGGCTGGGGAATCTGGACACGTTCGCGTGGGTGGGCGGGTTCTCGTCCGCCCCGAACACGAAAAAGCCGGAAGACCTCATCAAAGACCACGCCGACGCCTCCAAGAAGCTGAAGCTGCTGTACGTGGCGTGCGGCGACAAGGACGGCCTGTTCCGCATCAGCGAGAACGTCCACAAGATGCTCGACGAGAAGAAGGTGCCGCACGAGTACCGCGTCATCCCCGGCGGGGCGCACGACTTCAAGGTGTGGAAGAGCGACCTGTACCACTTCTCGCAACTCATCTTCGTGGAGGGGGGTAAGAAGTAACCCGCCCGCCTATCCTGACTCTAAACGACTACTCTCCCCTCGCCGTTCGGCCCAGGAGTTCGACGTATGTCTCGTGTTCTACTCCCCCTGCTCTGTGGCCTGCTGCTCGCGTCGGCCGGCGTCGCGGTCGCGGCCGACCCGCCGAAGTTGAACCTGCTGTTCCTCGGCGACACCGCCGGGCACAAGCCGGCCGCCCGGTTCAAGATCCTGGAGCCGGTGCTGGCGAAGAAGAACATCGCGATGACGTACACCGACAAACTCGACGACATCACCCTCGACAACCTGAACAAGTACGACGGGTTGGTGATCTACGCCAACCACGCCGCCGGCAAGCCGGAGCACGTCAAAGCCATCCTCGACTACGTGGCCGCCGGCAAGGGGTTCATCCCGCTGCACTGCGCCAGCTTCTGCTTCACCGCCGACAAGGACTACGTCGCGCTGGTGGGGGCGCAGTTCCGCAGCCACACGACCGGCACCTTCCGCGTGAAGAACGAGAAGGCCGACCACCCGATCATGAAGGGGTTCGCCGGGTTCGAGAGCTGGGACGAAACGTACGTGCACACGAAGCACAACGAGAAGGACCGCGTGGTGCTGGAGGTGCGGGCGGAAAACGACGTGCAGGAGCCGTGGACGTGGGTCCGCACACACGGCAAGGGGCGGGTGTTCTACACCGCCTGGGGGCACGACGAGCGGACGTGGGGTCACGCCGGGTTCCAGAACCTGGTCGAGCGGGGCGTCCGCTGGGCGTGCAACCAGGATCCGGCGCTGGCCGGCGAGTACGTCGATCAGCCGGGGACCGCGTCCGTCACCCCGACCGCCCCGCCGAAGATGACGCCGATCACCGGCAAGGCGACCGACTTCGAGTACGTCGAGGCGAATGTGCCGTTCTACCCGCCGCAGCGGGGGCAGAAGGCCGACCCGATCACCAAGATGCAGAAGCCGATGTCGGTCGAGAAGTCGATGACGCACTACAGCGTGCCGGAGGGGTTCGAGCTGAAGCTGTTCGCGTCGGACGAGCAGTTCGGCGGCAAGCCGCTGGCCATGACGTGGGACGACCGCGGGCGGCTGTGGGTGAGCGTGACGAAAGACTACCCGAACGAGATGCAGAAACCGGGCGAGGGCCGCGACAGCATCGTCGTGTGTGAGGATACCGACGGCGACGGCAAGGCGGACAAGGTCACCACCTTCGCCGACAAGCTGAGCATCCCCACCAGCCTGCTGTGCGTCCACGGCGGGCTGCTGGTGCACCAGGCCCCGCACACGCTGTTCCTGAAAGACACCGACGGCGACGGCAAGGCCGACCTGCGGCAAGAGGTCATCACCGGGTGGGGCACCGGCGACACGCACGCCGGCCCGAGCAACCTGCGGTACGGGTTCGACAACTGGGTGTACGGCATGGTCGGGTACAGCCGGCTGAACGGCACCGTCGCCGGGGAGCGGTTCAACTTCGGCCAGGCGCTGTACCGCTTCAAACTGGAGAAGGACGGCGAGCACAAGCTGAAGGTGAGCAAGTTCGAGCTGCTACGGAACACGACCAACAACTCGTGGGGCGTCGGGTTCAACGAGGACGGCGACCTGTTCGGCAGCACCGCCAACGGGTGCCCGATCGTGCATTTGCCGGTGCCCAACCGCTACTACGAGACGGTGCGGGGGCTGAACCCCGGCCCGCTCCAGAGCATCGCGAACAGCAACAAAGTCTACCCCATCACCGCGAACGTGCGTCAGGTGGACTGGCACGGCGGGTTCACCGCCGCCGCCGGCTGCTCCGTCTACACCGCCCGCACCTACCCGCCCGAGTACTGGAACCGCACCGCGTTCGTGAGCGAGCCGACCGGCCACCTGACGGCCACGTTCGTGCTGACACCGGCCGGCAGCGATTACACCGCCCGGAACGCGTGGAACCTGGTGGCCGCCGACGACGAGTGGGCCGCCCCCATCGACGCCCAGGTGGGGCCGGACGGGCACGTGTGGGTGCTCGACTGGTACAACTTCATCGTGCAACACAACCCGACGCCGGCCGGGTTCAAGAACGGCCGGGGGAACGCCTACGAGACCGACCTGCGGGACAAGTCGCACGGCCGCGTCTACCGGCTGGTGTACACGAAGGCGAAGGAGGCGAAGCTGCCGAACTTGAAGGACGCCAAGCCGGCCGATCTGGTGGAGGCGCTGAAGTCGGACAACATGTTCTGGCGGCAGCACGCCCAGCGGCGGCTGGTGGAAGCGGGCGACAAGTCGATCGCCGAGTCGCTCACGAAGTTGATCGCCGACCCGAAGGCCGCGCCGCAAGCCGTGCTGCACGCCGTCTGGGTGCAAGACGGGCTGAAGATCGGCGAGAAGACCGCCTCGCTGCTCGACCACCCGTCGCCGGCCGTCCGCCGGGCGGCCCTCCAGACGCTGCCGAAGGACGCCAAGTCGGTGGACGCCATTCTGGCCAGCAAGTGCCTGGACGACGCCGACACCCGCGTTCGGCTGGCCGCTCTGCTCGCGCTGGCCGACCAGCCTTCCGCAACCGCCGTCGGCCTGGTGCTGGCGAAAAAGTTGTCGGCACTCGACGCCGGCACGGATCGCGGCATCTCGGACGCCACCCTCGCCGCGGCCGTCGCCCACGCCGGGCCGGTGCTGGCGGAGTTGGCCAAGTCGAAGGACGCGAAGTGGTCGGGTCAGGCGCTCGCCGCGGTGGAGCGGGTCGCCGTCAGCTACGCGGCGAAGGCGCCGGACGACCTGGGCGGGCTGCTCGGCTCGCTCGGCAATTCGGCGGTGAGCGACGCCATCGTCGCCGGCCTGTCCGCCGGCTGGCCGACCAGCAAGGCCGCCAAGCTAACGAAGGACGACGAGGCGGCGGTGGTGAAGGCCCTGTCCGCCACCTCGCCGACCAGCCGCGGGCGGCTGCTCAAGCTGGCTGGCGCGTGGGGCGTGAAGGGGCTGGAGGCGCAACTGGCCGAGGTGGCGAAGGCGCAACTGGGCGTGGTCGCCGACGACAAGGCGAGCGACACCGCCCGCATCGACGCCGCCCGGCAGGTGATCGAGGTGATGTCGGCGGACGAGAAGGCGGCCGAGATCATCGTGAACGCCGTGACCGCCAAGTCGTCGCCGGACTTCGCCCGCGGGCTGTTCGAGGTGCTCGGCGGCAGCAAGGCGAAGGGCGTCGGCCCGCTGGTGGTGGCCAAGCTCGGCACCATCCCGGCCACCGCCCGCCCCGCCGCCCTGCGGCTGGTGCTGGCGCGTGCCGACTCCGCCGCCGCCTTCCTCGACGCCGTCGAGAAGGGGACCATCCGCTTCGACGTGCTCGACCTGGACCAGAAGACCGCGCTGGCGTTCCACCCGAACAAGGCGGTGGCCGAGCGGGCGGCCAAGCTGCTGGCGATGGGCGGCGGACTGCCCGACGCCGACCGCCAGAAGGTGATCGCCGACTACCACGAGGTGCTGGCCAAGAAGGGCGACGTGGCGAACGGCAAGAAGGTGTTCGTCGCCCAGTGCGCGAAGTGCCACAAGCACACTGGCGAGGGTGCCCAGATCGGCCCCGACCTGACCGGCTTCGCCGTCCACCCGAAGGAGGAGATCCTGATCCACGTGCTCGACCCGAGCCGCAGCGTGGAGGGCAACTTCAAGGTGTACACCGCCCGCCTGGAAGACGGCCGCACCATCACCGGCCTGCTGAGCGCCCAGACGCGGACGACGGTGGAGATCCTGGACGCCGAGAACAAGCGGCACGCCATCAACCGCTCCGACCTGGACGGCGAACTGGCCGAGTCGAAGAAGTCGCTCATGCCCGAGGGGTTCGAGAAGCAGATCAGCAAGGCCGAGTTCACCGACCTGCTTGAGTTCATGACGCTGAAGGGCAAGTACGTGCCCATCCCGCTCGACAAGGTGTCCACGGTGGTCACCACCAAGGGCATGTTCTTCAAGGAGAACGGGCAGACCGAACGGCTAGTGTTCAAGGACTGGAAGCCGAAGGAGGTGGACGGCGTGCCGTTCGTACTGGTGGACCCGAACGGGGACACGACCAAGAACGCGATCATGTTCAACGGCCCGCACGGCGACCTGCCGCCGACCATGCCGAAGAGCGTGACGTTGCCGTGCAACACGCCGGCCAAGGCCATCCACTTCCTGAGCGGGGTGGGCGGGTGGGCCTACCCGTACAACAAGGACAAGACGGTGAGCCTGATCGTGCGGTTGCAGTACGCCGACGGGAAGAGCGAGGACCACGAGTTGCTCAACGGCGTCCACTTCGCCGACTACATCAGCAAGCAGGACGTGCCGGGGTCGAAGTTCGCGTTCGCCCTGCGGGGCCAGCAGATCCGCTACCTGAGCGTGACGCCCAAGCGGGCGGACGCGGCCATCAAGACCATCGAGTTGGTGAAGGGGAAGGACGACACTGTGCCCGTCGTCATGGCCGTGACCATCGAGACGCCGTGAGGTAGCGACACGGAGTCCGGGCGGGGTACACTCTCAACACCCGACGCGGAAGGTTGAGAATGGCCGCCCCGACCGACCTGCGGTTCTGCTGGTGGAACGCGCAGGACTTCGCCCACTTCGACCCGACCCGATCCGGTCAGGATCGCTGGCCGAAGTCCGCCGACGAGTATGCGGAGAAGTCGCGCCGGGTGGTGTCCGCGTTCGACACGATGTTCGGGGCCGATGTGCCGGACGTGATCGGGTTGTGTGAGATCACTCGTGAGGCCGCAGACAACCTTCATCGGATTCGCTTCGCCACACACGATCTCGTCCT
>JANNQE010000931.1:0-1839 GCA_031441625.1 Planctomycetia bacterium | reverse complement strand
GCACCGGCGGACTCACGTCGCGCCGTTCGCCTTCTTGGGCCGCGTTCGGATGTCGAACAGGCCGAAGATCTCGTCCTCGCTCAGCCCCATCGCCGCCGGCTTCTCGGCGTTCGCAATCAGCTCGTTGAACATCGCCCGCTTCGCCTCCAGGATGCTGGCGATCCGCGTTTCAATCGTGATCTCGGCCAGGAACCGCGTCACCGTGACGGGGTAGCGCTGGCCGATGCGGTGCGCCCGGTTGATGGCCTGGTCCTCGACGGCCGGGTTCCACCAGCGGTCGAACAGGAACACGTAGTTGGTGAACTGCAAGTTCAGCCCGACGCTCCCGCTGCCGTAGCTCATCAGCAGTACCCGCCGGTCGGGGTTGTTCTTGAACTCGTCGAGGATGGGCGTCCGCTCGCCCTGCGGGATGCGGCCGTGGTACTGCAACGGGTGGTGTTCGGGCATGGCGTCGGCCACCATCTGGAGCGGCTCCACCCACTGGCTGAAGATGATCGCCTTCCGCCCGTTCGCCGCCACCTCCTCCATGTCGGTGAGCAACTGCTGGAGCTTGGCGCTCTCGCCGGTGAGCGGGTCGAAGTTGCAAATCTGCTTCAGCCGCATGACCAGCGTGAACACGTGCTGGACGCTCAGCGTGTCGCCCAGTTCGTTCAGTTGCACCACCCCGTCGTTCTCGGCCCGCTCGTAGGCCACCTGCTGCGCCGGCGTCAGCTCCAGGTTCAGGTCGCGGAAGATCCGCGGCGGCATGTCGGACTGCACCACGTCCTTCGTCCGCCGCAGGATGCAGTCGGACGTGAGCTGCGCCACCCGCTTGGCCGGCGTGTCGTGCGGGATGCGGCCCGGATCGACGAAGGCGAAGATGTTCACCAGGTCGTCCACCGAGTTCTCGATCGGCGTGCCGGTGAGCGCCCAACTGCGGGCGCGGTGCAGCCCGCACACGGCGAGCGCCGTCTTCGAGTTCGCGTTCTTGATCCGCTGCGCCTCGTCGATCACCACCACGTCGAAGAACACGTTCGGGTCGGCGGCCATGTCCGCGTCGCGGGTGAGCGACTCGTAGTTGACGATCTTCACCGGGCAGTTGGACACCCTCCACGCGGTGCGGCGCTGGTCCGGGTCGGTCGGGAACACCTCGAACGGCACGTCCGGTGCCCACATCTTCAGCTCGCGGCACCAGTTGTGGACGAGCGGCTTGGGGCACACGATGAGCGCGTGCCGGATCATGCCCTGATGGAACAAGAGGCGAAGGGAGAGGATCGCCTGCGCGGTTTTCCCAAGCCCCATTTCGTCCGCAAGCAGTGCCGCGTGGCGGGGGAGGAAGAAGGCGATGCCTTCGAGCTGGTACGGGAACGGCTCGAACGGCACCTCCATCTGGCGGCCGTCGAACAGGCCGTCGAGTGGCGGTTGAAGGAGGTACAGCAGCCGATCTTTGACGAGCACCGTGTCGGCGGTGGGGCGGGTGCGGATGCGGTTCTTCTTCGCGTCCGGGACGGCGTCGGGCAGTGCGGGCGTGGGTGTGCCGGGCGGATCACCCGGCGACTCACGTCGCCGGTTCACCGGAGTCGGCGGGGGCGGGCGGTCGAGTTCCGGCGGCGGGGCGGGAAACTTCCACCCCTCGGTGTGAATGACCATCTCTAATCGGCCGAGCGACCGCACCCACGGCGCTTGGTTCAGCAGCCGCCCCTCGCGGACGTTCGCCGTCAGCGTCGCCTCGAACCGCGGGAACGGGAGAGCGTGCGGGGTGGCGAGCAGGTCGATGACGTCGAACGCCTCATCCTGAGCGGGGGACGTGAGTCCCCTGAGTGACGCCATCGACTCAGGGGACTCACGTCCCCCGCTCGG
>JANNQE010000930.1:0-2926 GCA_031441625.1 Planctomycetia bacterium | reverse complement strand
AGAGCGGGTTCCGAAAACCGCTCTCGGCGAGAGCGGACCACCCTACCCGTACCTACTGGTCAGCAACCGCGCACACCCGGCCGCGCCGATGTACCCGGCGGTTTCGCCCAGGTGCGCGAACACCACCTTCACCGGGGCGGGCAGGTCGGTGCGGCCGAGGGCCTTCGCGTAGCGGTCGGTGAGCGTCGGGTACGGCAGCCCGAACCGGCGGACGTACTCGTCCACCTTCGCCAGGAACTGCTTCGACTTCGCCATTCCCCCGCCGATGACGATCACCTCCGGGTCGGCCACGGCGATGGTGGCGGTCGCCCCGAGCGCCAGGTAGTAGGCGGTGTCGTCCACCACCTTGCGGGCGCACTCGTCGCCGGCGTCGGCCAGCTTGAAGATGACCTCGGCGTTGAACTGCTTGTGGTCGAACACCGTCTGGTACTGCTTCAACTCGGTGTGCCCCCGCCAACTGGCCAGCTCCTCGCGGGCACGTTCCACCACGGCACTCGCACTGGCATACGCCTCCAGGCAGCCGCGGGCACCGCACCCGCACCGCCGCCCGCGGTCGGGCGTCTCGATCCGCAGGTGGCCCAGTTCCCCGCCGTGGCTGTGCTCGCCCTCGATCACCGTGTCGCCCACCACCACCGCCCCGCCGACGCCCGTACCCAGCGTGAACATGACCAGGCTGCGGGCGCCCTTCCCGGCCCCCACCCACTTCTCGCCGAAGGCGGCGGCGTTGGCGTCGTTCTGGTACGCGGTCGGCTTGCCGAACGCCCTGGCGATGTGGTCCCGCACCAGCACGTTCTTCCACGGGGCCAGGTTCGGCGGGTCGAGGATCAGCCCGGCGCGGATGTCCATCAGCCCCGGCGTGGCCACACCGATGGCGGCGATGTCGGCCAGCGTCAGACCGGCCGCCTTCACGGCCAGCTCGATGGTGTCGCACATCGTCTTCAGCCCGGCCTCTTGCCCGCGCTCGGGGAAGGTGTCCAGGGTCGCCACCTGCGACGCCGCGCCGGTGTCGTCCACCACGGCGGCCTTCATGGTGGTGCCGCCGACATCCAGTCCGACGTACTTCGCTGCTACGGGCATGGGGCCGAATCTCACCGCGGGGGGAAGGATGACAGATCGTTGTACGACGGCGGATCGGGGTGCCCAGCCACCGACGGATGGCGTATCATCCCCGCTCTGTGCCGGAGGCCGATACGACATGCCGCGATGGACCGAACGCCCGCTGCCCGCCGCGCTGGTGCTACTCGCGTGTGCCGCGCTCGTGACGCTGCCCAACCTGGGGGCGACCAGCCTGTGGGACGACGACGAGGGCCGCAACGCCGGCTGCACCCGCGAGATGATCGAGGCCGACTCGTGGCACATCCCGACGTTCAACTGGGACCTGCGAACCGCCAAGCCGATCCTGCTCTACTGGCTCATGCGGCCGGCGTTCGCGGTGTTCGGTGAAGGGGAGTTCGCCGCCCGGCTGCCGTCGGCCGTCTGCTTCGCCGGCGTCGTGCTGGTGGTGTCCGCGCTCGGCCGGCGGATGTTCGACGCCCGCACCGGGTTCCTGGCCGGGCTGATCGCCTGCTCGTCGATGGGGCTGGTCTACCTCGGCCGCGCGTCCATCACCGACGCCCCACTGATCCTGTTCGTGTGTCTCTATTTCTGGTCGCTGGTGCGGTGGCAACAGTCCGGCTGGTGGTGGGTGGGGTGCGGGGTGGCGAGCGGGCTGGCGGTGCTCACGAAAGGCCCGGCGGTCGGGCTGATCCTGCCGGCGGCCACGGTCGTGCTGTACCTGCTCTGGTCGCGGCAGTGGAAGCAGTACGTCAACTGGCGGGCGCTGCTCGGCGTGCTGGCGTTCGTGCTGGTGGCCGCCCCGTGGTACGTGTACGTGTCGGCCGAGACGAAGGGCGAGTGGCCGCGGGCGTTCTTCCTGAAGGACAACGTGAACCGCGCCTCCGAGGCGATGGAGGGGCACAGCGGGCTGCCGGTGGTGTACGAGTTCGTGGTGGTGTGCGTCATGTTCGCCCCGTGGAGCGGCTTCCTGGCGGCGAGCGTGTGGACCGGCCTTCGGTGGAACCGGGAACGCAGTGACCGGGTGGGGGAGTCGGACCCGAACCCGCTCTCGGCGAGAGCGGGCCACCCTAGCAAACTCCTCCTCTGCTGGCTCGGCGTCTTTTCCCTCGCGTGTGCCGCCGCCGCCACCAAGCTGCCGCACTACATCGCCCCCGTCTATCCCGCACTCGCACTGCTCACGGCCCGCTTGTTGGCGCGCTGGTCGGCAGGTGAAGTCTCGTTGCCGAAGTGGGTGCTCCCCGCCGGGCTGATCGGGTTCGCCGTGACCGGCCTCGCCGTCATCGTGGGGTTGCTCATCGGCGGCGGGGTCATCGCGGTCGGCGGGCCGCAAGCCCGCACGTTCCCCGGCCTTGAGCGGTGGGCGTGGGTCGGCGTGTTCCCCCTGCTCTCTGCCATCGCCGGCTGGTGGTTCGTGCGGAAGGGGAACCGGCCGGCAGTGATCGCTTCGCTGGTCGTCGGCACGTTCGCGTTCGTGGGCGTGCTGTCGGCGTTCGCCCCGCAGGAGGTGGACAACCGCAAGGCGGTGAAGCCGCTGGTCATCGCATCCGGGGCGCGGGCACTCGACCGCGAGGCGCGAGTCGGCAGCACCGACTTCCACCAGCCGAGCATCACCTTCTACACCGCCCGCCGCGTGGAGCGGCTGAACGACCCGCAGGCCGCCGCCGACTTCCTCGCGTTCGACATCGAGACGTACCTGCTCGTGCCCGAGCCGTTCTGGACGACGGAGGTGCGTCCGCGGATGACGAAGCCGTGGCGGGAGGCCGCCCGCCACTACGACTTCTACCGCAACTGCGACGTGCTGGTGATTACGAACAGGTGAACCGCGGCCGGGGGGGGGGGGGGGGGGCGCCCCCCGGAAAAAACCGGGGGG
>JANNQE010000929.1:0-4599 GCA_031441625.1 Planctomycetia bacterium | reverse complement strand
TCGGCCGGGTCGGTGGCGCACACCCCGCCGATACAGAAGCCGTACCCCCAGTGGATGTCCGGCATGGCCAGGCTCGCGCCCTGAATGCCGGGCAGCGTCGCCACGTTCGCCACCTGCTCGAAAAGGTGGACGACTGCTGCTGGCGTATCCCGAAGGGGTATCGCCCGGACATGCGCGTGGACGGCCTCATCTTCGCCAACGACAAGTTGATGGAGTCGATCCGGGGCGATCAGGCTCCGGAGCAGGTGGCGAACGTGGCGACGCTGCCCGGCATTCAGGGCGCGAGCCTGGCCATGCCGGACATCCACTGGGGGTACGGCTTCTGTATCGGCGGGGTGTGCGCCACCGACCCGGCCGAAGGCGGCGTCATTTCCCCCGGCGGCGTCGGGTACGACATCAACTGCGGGGTACGATTGTGCAAAACTAATCTCTTCCTCGATGATGTGAAGCACCACCTGCGGGGGCTGGTGAAGGAGCTGTTCCACACCGTGCCGGCGGGCGTGGGGCGGACGGGCAAGTACAAGTTCACCGAGCAGGAGACCCGCGACCTGATGGGCCGCGGGGCGAGCTACGCCGTCGGCCGCGACCTGGGCGTGCCGCGAGACCTCGGGCACATCGAGGCGAACGGGCGGATCGAGGACGGCGACCCGGACGAGGTGAGCAAGCACGCCGTCAAGCGGGGCAGCGAGCAGTGCGGCACGCTCGGCAGCGGCAACCACTTCCTCGAAGTGCAAGTGGTCGATCAGATCGCCGACGCGGACGTGGCGGCGGCATTCGGGCTGGAGTTGAACCAGGTGTGCGTGATGATCCACAGCGGCAGCCGCGGGCTGGGATATCAGGTGTGCGACGACGCCCTGGCCGCCTTCCGCAACGTCCCGGCCAAGTACGGCATCACCCTGCCGGATCGCCAACTGGCGTGTGCTCCGGTCGATTCGCCGGAGGGGAAGAAGTACATCGCCGCGATGCGGGCCGCCGCCAACTTCGGCTTCTGCAACCGCCAGTTGCTCATGCACCAGGCCCGCGAGGTGTTCGCCGAGGTGTTCGGCCGCAGTTGGGAAGACCTGGGCATGGAACTGCTGTACGACGTGGCGCACAACATCGCCAAGCTGGAAGAGCACACCGTGGACGGGAAGAAGAAGAAGGTGTGGGTCCACCGCAAGGGGGCGACGCGGGCGTTCCCGGCCGGGCACCCGGAGTTGCCCCCGGCGTTCATGCACACGGGTCAGCCGGTCATCATCCCCGGCGACATGGGGCGGGCCAGTTGGGTGCTCGTCGGCGGGGCGGCGAGCATGGAGCGGACCTTCGGCAGCACCTGCCACGGGGCGGGCCGAGCGATGAGCCGCACGGCGGCGAAGGCGGACGCGGCCGGCCGGCGGATCGACAAGGAGTTGGAAGCCCGTGGGGTGATCGCGATGTGCAGCAGCCGGCAGGGTCTCGCGGAGGAGCAACCGAAGGCGTACAAGAACGTGGACGACGTGGTGAGCGTCGTCCACAACGCCGGCCTCAGTCGCAAGGTCGCACGCATGCGGCCGATCGGCGTCATCAAGGGGTGACGCCGGCGGGTGCTGCTTCTCCCTGACAGCGGGCGTGGCCGCCCCGATGGTGGGTGATGCTGAACTCACCTGGGCACCGCAGTGAGCCCACCTACGGTCTCGCCGGCCTAGTCTTTCTTCTCTTCCACCTTCGGCTCGTCTTTCGGCTTCATGGGAATCACGAAATCGACCGTCACCGGCTTGCCTTCGACCACGACCACGTCCGGGAACTCGGCACCGGGGCCGGCATTCTCGCCGGTCGAGTCGGGGTGATACACGACGGTATAGCGGCCGTTCGGCACACCGGGCAGGATCTCCGTCCCGCGGTCCGTCACCCGGCTGGTCTCGGCCGAGAACGTCCCGTCCGATTTGATGCCGGCGTTCACGATGTACCCGCCGGTCTTGCCCGGCTCGGGCTGGAAGAGCAACCCGCCGGACGTGACCGGCTTGCCGTTGTACCGGATCGTCCCCGTCACCGGGTACATGTTCGGGAAGGCTGAGCAGCCAGAAATGGTCAGGACGAGGACGGCGAGGCCGACGTTTCGGTACCGCATGGTTGGGATTCCAGGAAAGAGGGCCGGCCGCGTCTCGGCCGGCCGAGGGTCACTTCTTCGGCTTCTTGCCCATCGAGTCGGACTCCTTCCGCGACCGCATCTCGTCGTCGTCCGCCTGCTTCTGCTCGGAGGCCTGCGCGTCCTGCTTCTGTTGCAGCGTCGACGTGTCGGGAGCGCCGCACCCCGCCGCAAGAATGGCGGCGAGCAGGGCAATGGAGGTTCGTCGCATCGGGTACACCGTTCTTGAGGGGGGTTAGTCGATGGTCTTGACTTCGCCACCGTTCCGCGTGCAGGTGGCCCGCCAGACAACCGGGTCGATGTTGAACCCGATCGTCCGGACCGACCCGTCACCCATCACGCCGTTCATCCCGCCCGTGTGCCGGCCGCCGAACTGCTGGTTCCAGATGGTCCGGTGGCCGCCGGTGGTGGCGTTAATCACGCACGGGGCGTCGTTGTCCGGCTGCGGGGTGCGAGGGATGACACGAGTGGTGCCCACGCCGCACTGGCCGCCGGGGGTGTACGGATATCCGTAGGTGCCGCCGCCGACCCGGACGACGCACTCGTCCCACCCGGCGTTGCACCAGACCTCGTTGTCCCCGCCGTCCCAGTTGGCCACGCTGCCGGTCGCCTGCCGCTGCGGGTGCAGCCACTTTTCGGCCACAAGCAACGTGTTCGACGTCCCGTCGGTGATGCCGACGATTCGGACCGGGGTGACGTTCGACCGCACGACCAGCCCGTCCATCGAGTTGGTGACGACGACCCCGGTCAGGTCCGAGTCCGGCACGCCGGTCCCGGCCGATCCGTCGAGAGGAGTGCCGTTGACGAACAGGCTGCCGGCGTTCCCGTTGTAGTCGCACCGGGCGGAGCTGCCGCTGCTGTACACTTCGGCACCGCGGCGGGACGGGCAGTAGAACGTCTTGATGGCGGCCTTGTACACGTCCGCCCGGTTGACCGCCCGGAAAACGTTCTCCTGCTCGATGTACGGCGTGATCAGGTAGCGCCAGTTGAAGCCGTCCCGGTTGTCCTGGATGCCCGCGGCATTCTTCGTGGCGAAGTCAATGTCGTTCCAGCTACAGCAGGTGATGTTCGTCTGCCCGGCCGGGCGACCGTCCCGCCCGCCCGGCACCAGGGTGCCGTTGGCGCTCTCGTAGTTGTGGAACGCCAGGCCGATCTGCTTCAGGTTGTTGCTGCACTGCATCCGCGACGCCGCCTCGCGCACCTTCTGCACGGCCGGCAACAGCAGGCCGATCAGGATGGCGATGATCGCGATCACCACCAGCAGCTCGATCAGCGTGAACGCCGACCGCCGCAACGAACTCTGCATGAGACGCCCTCGGGAGAAAAAGATGAGCGATCCGAACGCACCGGAACCTGAGACAGGCGACGGTGTTGGGGTCACGTTAGCCGTGCAATGTGAAGGGCTGGTGTCGAAGGCACCTCGACTTCGAACTTTCGCCACTCCTTCTCGATGTGCGCTACTCAACCTGACCGAGAGGTGTCCGGAGGACCGACACAACCGGAGATGTCGTCCCGATACCACGGACGTTACTGCAACAGTCCGCGATTGCGGAGGTAGCCGAGCACCAGCTTCTCGAACGGCACCTGATTCGACGTGAACAGGTAGCTCATGCCCCGCTTGGTGCAGAACTGATTGACCGTGCCGCGGAAGGCGGCGAGCGTCTTCTCGTAGCGTGCGAGCAGCGGGGCGGAGATGGTCACCTCGGCCTCGTCGCCGTCCTCGATGTCGGTGAACTTCAGGTCGCCGGTGAACGGCGGGGCGATCTCTTCCTGACTCAAGATGTGGATGCAGTACACGTCCAGGTTGCGGCTGGCGAGGAACCGCAACCCCTCCTCGAACCCGTCCTTGTCCATGAAGTCGGACAGCACCATGGCGATGCCGCGGCCGGTCGCCCGCAGGCTGAAGTTCCTCAGGCTGCGGTTCAGTTCGCCGCCGCCGCCGGCCGGAATGTTCTCGATCACCTTCATCAGCCGCGGCAGGCTCGGCCGCCCGCGGAACACCGGACTCCGCCCGCCCCGCTCGCCGCCGATGGTCTCCACGCTCACCCGGTCCATGTTGATGAGGCCGACGAACCCGAGGGCGGCGGCCACCTGCTTGGCGTACCGCAGTTTGCTCGGCGTGCCGTAGTCCATCGACGTGCTGTTGTCGATCAGCAAATGCACGCTCAGGTCTTCCTCTTCCAGGTACATCCGCAGGAAGAGCTTCTCCAGCCGGCCGAACAGGTTCCAGTCGAGCAGCCGCAGGTCGTCGCCGATGGTGTACGGGCGGAAGTCGGCGAACTCCGACCCGCGGCCCTTCCGCTTGCTCAGGCGGTCGCCCTTCATCCGCCCGGCACGGACCTTCCGCGACACCAGTTCGAGCGCCTCCAGCCGGCGGAGGAAGTCCGGGGTGAGAAGCGGTTCGGTGGCGGCGGGGGCGGGTGTGGCCATAGGGGAAGTGTACCAAACTGGTGAACCGGCGGCGTCAGCCGCCTGGGTGCGAGAGACCCAGGCGG
>JANNQE010000928.1:0-3396 GCA_031441625.1 Planctomycetia bacterium | reverse complement strand
CCGAGAGCGACTCGGACCCGGCTCTCGGCGAGAGCGACCCACCCTGGCTCAGGCCGCCACGCGGACCCGCACCGGGCCGAACACGGTGTCGGCTCTCGGTGCGGAGCTGGCGGCCAGGCTGTTCAGTTCCCGCTGGGCCTGTTCCAGCACCATCGCCACGATGCTGTCGTTGCCCAACTGACGAGTCAGACTGCCGACCGCTTCGGCCGCCCAGCGGGCTTCGATGGGGTCGACGGACGGGGTGTCGCACATGAGGGCGACGCCGACGGGTTGCTTGCGAACGCGCATGGCCCAGAACCTCCCTTGTTCGGGTGAAGTCGAGATTATCAGGGGGCGAACGGCGAGAGGCAAGTCCGAGTGCGGAATGCGGAACGAGGAATGCGGAGTGAAAAGACACCAGCCCACACCACCACCCGTGTTCTCAGTCTTCGATTCCGTACTCCGCACTCCGCACTACTTCGCCCGAACGTCCGTCGCGACGATCACCGGGTCGCCCCGCAGGCTGTCCGGCTTGATTTCGTTGCCCGTCACTTCCACCCACTTGCCGAGGTAGCGGTCCAGGTCGGCCCCGCCGGAGATCACGTAGTGGCGGATCACCCGCTTCTCGTCGGCCAACAGGTAGATCGACCACTTGCCGTCCAGCTTGGCGTTCGCCGCGTGCAGGCTGCCTTCCACAGTGCGGCCGACCTTCTCCGCCTTCGGCGGGTCGGCCTTCACCACCGGCCCCGCTTCGGGCGGACGCCACGCCCTATCGCCGCCGCCACTCGTGCCCGTGCCGCCGCCGAGCGAGTTGTAGATGCGGTCGTAGCACAGGTTGGCCAACTCCAGATCCTGCCCGCCCCCCTCGCGGCTGACCTCCTGGGCCAACTTCGTGTACAGGTCGCGGGCCTGCTTGGTCTCGCCCGCCCCGCGGGCCTTCTCCGCCTCCCGCCAGAGCGGGTAGTTGTTCGGCCAGTCGGCCGGCTTGGTCACGTGCGGGGTGGTGGGGAACTGCGGTCGCTCGCCGCCCCCCGGCCCCGGCATACTCAGGGGGGGGAAGTCGCCGCGGGAGGAGGTCTGTTGCCCCGGTTCGGGCGTGACGCCCGGCAGCGGCTTGCTGGTGCTGCCGCCGGCCTTCACTACGAACCCCGCCCCCGGCGCGGCCCCCACCCACTCGATCGCGTCCCGGCGGATGTACCGCACGTCGTCCTTCGGCGCGATGATCGGGTACCAGTTGGCTTCCAGTTCGTCGCCGTCGGCCTTCACCTTCACCCGCGGGCCGACCACGTGAACGATGGTGCCCTTCGGCAGCTTGGTCTTCTGGACGCCCAACGGCTTGAACTCGCCCACCGCCCCCGGCCGGATGCTGGCCCCGTCGTCGGGCGTCACCACCGCGTTGAACGGCGGGTTGATTTTGCCGTCGCTGCCCGGCTTGGCCTGCGGTTCCACCAGCGTCCACGGGATCCAACTGATCGACCCCTGTGGCGGCTGGACGGCCAGCCAGTCGTTCCCTTCCGCGGACAGCACCGTGACCTTGTTGCCCATTTCCAACCGGCCGGTCTCGGGGCTGAACTCGCCGGCCGTGCCGCGGACGCTCGCCGCGTTCACCTTCACCCGTGCGAGGGCGGGGAACGTCTGGGCGGCGGCCGGCCCGCCAAGGGTGGCGAGGGCGAGCAACAGGAGCGGCGCGCGAACGACGGGCGGCATCGGATCGCCCTCCGCGGGCGGGTGGAAGCAACGGAATTCGGCCGGATGAACGCCGACGTATACCCGCGGCGGAAGGGTGGTCAAGGCGAAGTGAAAACGGGTGTGCCTACGGATTACGGGTCTGGGGCGGGGGGTGAGGATTCGCCTCCCGACTCCTACACTTCCCTCTCGCCCCACCCGCCTCCCGCCCCGGTGACACATGGCCGGCTCGACCGCCAAGCTGCCGCACACGTGGATCCTGCTCGGCCTGCTGCTCGGCGCGGCCCTCGGCACCCTGGCCAATTACGTCACCACCCCGGCCGACCCCCTCCCGCCCACAGACCGCACCGCCCTCATCATGATGGCCGGCCCGGCCGCCGTGCCGCCCGAGCCGGAGCCGGCCGAGTGGGTGCGGTGGCTGGTGGAGAACGTGAGCAAGCCGGCCGGCGGCCTGTTCATGAACCTGCTCTTCCTGCCCATCATCCCGCTCGTGTTCGCGTCGGTGGTGATCGGCGTCACCCGCATCGGCGGGATGGGCAGCCTGGGCCGCGTCGGCGGCAAGACCATCGGCTACTTCCTCATCACCACCCTCTTCGCGGCGGTCATCGGGCTGGGGCTGGTCAACCTCGTCCGGCCGGGCGACCAACTGCCGAAAGCGCAGCGGGACCGGCTGAGCGCGAAGTACGGGAAGGAGTCGGCGGACAAGGTGGAGGCGGGCAAGAAGAAGCCGTTCGGCATCGACACGTTCGTCGCCATCATCCCGGCCAACCCGCTCAAGGAGTTCGTGAACAAGGACAACATGCTGGCGGTGATCTTCACCAGCATCCTGGTCGGCATCGCCCTGACGCAGATCGTCCCGGACAAGGCGGCCCGCATCGTGGAACTGCTCGAAGGCGTGAACCAGGTGGCCGAGTTCATCATCCGGCTGGCGATGAAGTGCGCCCCCGTCGGCGTGTTCATGCTCATGTTCACCACCACCGCGCTGTTCGGCTACCAGTTGCTGCTCGCGCTGCTGGCGTTCGTGCTGACCGTGCTCGGCGGGCTGGCGATTCACGCCTTCGTGGTGCTGCCGCTGCTCGTGTGGCTGCTCGGAGGGATGAACCCGATTCAGTTCTACGTGAAGAGCTTCCCGTCGCTGGCCACGGCGTTCAGCACCAGCAGCAGCTCGGCCACGTTGCCCACCGCCATCAAGAACGCCACCGACGACCTGGGCGTGCCGCCGACCGTCGCCCAGTTCGTGCTGCCGCTGAGCGCGAGCATGAACCACAACGGCACGGCACTGTTTGAAAGTGTGGTGGTGCTCTTCCTGGTGCAGGTGTTCGGCGTGGAGTTGACCATCGCCCAGCAGGTGCTCGTGCTGGTGCTGTGCGTGCTGACCGCCACCGGCATGGCGGGGGTGCCGGGGGGCAGCCTGCCGCTCATCGGCATGGTGCTGGAGACCGTCACCGCCGGCAGCCCGAACCCGGTGCCCGGTGCCGCCATTGCGATCGTGCTGGGGGTGGACCGCCTGCTCGACATGTGCCGCACGACGGTGAACGTGGCCGCCGACCTGACCACCGCCGTGTTCGTCGCCCGCACGGAGAAGGGGCGGGCGGCATAAGAGTCTTCGCCGCGACCAAAGGGAGCGGTCTCGCCCCCGCCCGGTGGTCGCGGCGAACGGGTTAGGCGCACCCCACCCACACCTGGTCGTTCTTCAGCATACCCATAAACGTCTTTCGGTAAACCAGGTGC
>JANNQE010000927.1:0-1525 GCA_031441625.1 Planctomycetia bacterium | reverse complement strand
ACGACCCGCTTGCCGTCCGGGGTGAAGGCCACCGCCGTGACGAACTGCGTGTGGCCGACGAGCGTCCGCGCGTCGTCCGCTCCCGGCACAAGCCCGACGGCGAGCACGAGTAGCAAGCAGTGGCTCACAAGAAGAGTTCCTTGATCGGCGTGCCCTTCGTGGCCCGGTCCATCACCTTGGCGGGAACGCCCGCGTCCGCCCGCATGCGGCCGACATCGAGTAGGGTGTGCAAGAGCGTCGCATGCAAATCGGCGATGACAATCGGCTCGCCCGCCGGTTCGCTGCCCCGCCGGTCGGACTGCCCGACCACCTGCCCGTGCTTGAGCCCGCCGCCGGCGAACACCAGCGGACAGAGCTTGGCGTGGTGGTGGCGGCCGAGGTTCTTGTCCAGCCCGCCGCGGCCGAACTCGCCGGTGATGACGAGTAGGATCTTGTCTTCCAGCCCACGCTGCTTCACGTCGTCGAGGAAGGCCGCCACGGCGTGGTCGAGCGGCGGAGCGAACGCGCCCATCCCCTCGGGCATGTTCGGGATGCCCTTGCGGGCGTGGAAGTCCCAGTTCGCGTTCACGACCGTCACGAACCCAGCCCCGGCCTCGCACAGGCGGCGGGCGAGTAGCAACTGCCGGCCGAGCGACGACCCGACCGCCGGCCCGGTGCGGATGAACTTCGAGTTGTCGTCGCAGTTCCAGTTCAGGAACTGCTCGGTGTCGTAGGCCTTGATCGTCGCCGGCTCTTCGAGCGACAGGTCGAGCGCCTTGCGGACGCGGCCGGACTGCAACAGCCCGGCGGCCTGGCGGGTGAACTCGTCGAGCCGGCCCATCGCCCCCGCGGTGTCAGCGGCGCGGTTGAAGCGGTCGAGTTCGCCGAGCAGCCCGAGGCGGGCGTCGAGTCTTGGGGTGGGCACCGTCGGGTCGAACACGTCGAGCGGGTTCGGCGGCGGCTCCTCGCCCGGCTTCCGCTTCTTCTTCTCTTCCCCCAACCCGTCGGACAGCGGGGCGAGCAGCTCGAACGGGGCGAACGCGGTCCCGAGGCCGGCCGGCTGGCACCCTTCCACCACCGACTCGAACGACCCGTTGAACCCGGCCCGGCCCTTGCTGTTGCGGGTGGTCGTCGGGATGAGGGCGTGCCGCGGCAGGCCGGTGGTCGGGTTCACCGCCCCGGCGGCGCGGGCGTACACCGCCCCGAGGCCCGGCTCGGTGATCGGCTTGCCGTCCTGCACCGTCAGGTCGGCCGTCATCAACTGCTTGTGCGCGCCGTTGTGCTCGGGGTGCTTGGTCTGGAACGACCGCACCACGGTCAGCCGGTCGGCCAGCGTCGCCAGCTTCGGCAGGTACGCCGAGAACCGCACCCCGGGCAGCGTGGTGGCGACGTGGCCGTTGATGCTGGTGTGCCCGTCGGCAGCGTCCGGCTTCGGGTCGAACGTCTCGTACTGGCTCGGCCCGCCGGCGAGGAACAGGAAAATGACCGACTTGTCGCGGGCGCATGAGCCGAGAGTCGCCGGGTCGGCGGCGAACCCCCGGCCGCC
>JANNQE010000926.1:0-1679 GCA_031441625.1 Planctomycetia bacterium | reverse complement strand
CGAGAGATCCCATGCTCCGACGACTCGCGCTCGGCGTGCTGCTTTGCGCCGCTTCCGTTCCCGCCGCCGACCCGGTCGTCTCCGGGGATCGCGTCAAAGAGGCCGTCAAGTACCTCGCCAGCGACCAACTCGAAGGCCGCGGGCCGGGCGACACCCGCGGGGAGGAACTGACCACCCGCTACCTGGCCGACGAGTTCAAAAAGGCCGGGCTGAAGCCGCTCGGCGAGAAGGGGAGCTACTTCCAGCCCGTGCCGCTGATGAGTGTGGAGACCTTGCGCACCTCCACGCTGAAGGCGGTGAAGGGCGACACCACCGTCGACCTGCCCATCGAGGACGGGTTCGCCGGCACGAACAAGTCGCAGGCGGACAAGGAGGAGTTCGACGCCGAGGCGGTGTTCGTCGGGCACGGCATCACCGCCCCGGAGTTCGGGTGGGACGACTACAAGGACTTCGACGTGAAGGGCAAGGTGGTGGTGCTGTTCACCAACGAGCCGCCGTCGGACGACGCCAAGTTCTTCGGCGGCAAGGCGCTCACCTACTACGGGCGGTGGTCGTACAAGTACGAAGAGGCCGCCCGCCGCGGGGCGAAGGCGGTGCTCATCATCCACACGGCGGAAACGGCCGGGTACCCGTACTCGGTGGTGAAGGTGCTCGACGGCATGCAGATGAAGCGCGACCCGAAGGAGCACGCGCTCGCCTTCGCCGGGTGGGTGTCGAGCAAGGCCGGCGAGCAACTGCTCGGGCACGCCGGCAAGAGCGTGGACGCGGCGCTGAAGGAGGCGAACGCGAAGGGGTTCAAGCCGTACCCGCTCGGGTGCAAGGTGGCGGGGAAGATCGACAGCGAGGTGAAGAAGGTGGTGAGCAAGAACGTCGTCGGCATCGTGGAGGGGAGCGACCCGGCGCTGAAGGCCGAAGCGGTGGTGTTCACCGCCCACTGGGACCACCTGGGCAAGCGAAAGGGCGGAACTATTGGCGACGACATCTACAACGGTGCCGCCGACAACGCCACCGGGTGCGGGCTGCTGCTCGAACTCGCCCGCGCCTGGGGCAAGTTGCCGACCAAGCCGAAGCGCTCGGCGGTGTTCCTGTCGGTGACGGCCGAGGAGAAGGGGCTGCTCGGCTCCAAGCACTACGCCGACAATCCGCTCGTCCCACTCGGCAAGACGGCACTGAACCTGAACTTCGACATGATCCTACCGCTGGGGGTGCCCGAAGCGCTGGTGACGAACGGGGCCGAACGCACGACGGTGTGGGACACCGTGCAAGCCGTGGCGAAGGCGAATAAGCTGGAGATCCAGCCCGACCAGCGGGCGCACCTGGGCGTGTACTATCGGTCGGACCACTTCTCGTTCGCCCGCGCCGGAGTGCCGGCGTTCTCCGTCGCCAACGGGTCGAAGATGAAGGGCAAGGCGGACGACTTCGTGGCGAAGGCGGCGAAGGAGTTCAACGACAAGGAGTACCACACGCCGGCCGACGAGCTGAAAGCGGACTGGGACTTCGCCGGGTTCGAGGTGATCGGGCAGTTCGCGTTCGACGTGGCGATCGAGGTGGCGAACGCGGCGAAGCTGCCGACGTGGAACCCCGGCGACGAGTTCCTACCGGCCAGAGTCAAGAGCGGGGTGAAGTAGGGTTGGATGCCTTTGGTAGGGTGGCCCGCTCTCGCCGAGAGCGGGTTCCGG
>JANNQE010000925.1:0-5216 GCA_031441625.1 Planctomycetia bacterium | reverse complement strand
GAGTGCCACCGCCTCGTCGGCCAGTAGTCGGGCGGCGTACTCGGTGAACCCCTCGGCGGCCACCCCGAACGGCTGGATGAAGCCGTACTCTCGCTTGCGGAGGTCGTCGAGTAGCGCCTCATACCCGATGGCCCCCAGCCGCCACACCCGCTGCGGGGTGCTGGACACCGTGCCCGGTGCGGGGTCGAACAACCCCTCGTGATCGACGCAGTTGCCGAACCGCGGGTGGTGGGAGTCGGGCGGCTGTCGCAACTTCACCTTCGGGTTCTTCTTCAGCTCGGCTTCGATCCACCCGACCACCGCCGCCACCTCCGTCGCCTTCGGCCGGGCTTCCTTCTCCGGCGGCATCTCCCCGGCCAGCAGACGCAGGCGGAGGTCGTTCCACAGGCCCGGCTCCTTGGCGGTCGCCGGGTTCGGGTCGAGGGCGGACACCTTCAGCCCGGCCTGCGGGTCGGTGTCGCCGTGGCACTTGGCGCAGTGGGCTTTCAGGAACGGGGCGACGGTGCCGTCGAACGTCGGGTCGGCGGCCACCACCGGCCACGCCAGCACCAGCACGGCGAGCATCGAGCGCATGGCAATCCCTCGGTTCACGCGAGCAACTCGGACAGCGGGCCTTTCTGGTCGGCCGCGGAGATGGTCAAGTCGGGCACGCCGAACGACTCGCGGGGGTCGCCGGCGGCGTGCAGCATGGTGGTGTACAGGTTGCCGAGCGTCTTGTTCCCCGCCTTGCCGTGCGCCGGGTACTCGAGGTACCGCCCGCCCGCCTTCAGCTTCCCGCCGAGCGTGCCGTGCAGGAGCACCATCGGCCACTCCTTGCACTGCGAGTGGTGGCCCTCGGCGGCGTCGCTGGTGAACAGGATGCACGTGTTGTCCAGCACGGTCCCGTCGCCCTCCTTGACCGCGTCGAGCTTGGTGGCGAGGCGGGCGATCAGCTCGCAGTAGAAGCGGCGGACGACCTGCGACAACTCGCCGGCCGTCTTGCCGTTCTCGCCCTTGCCGTGGCCGATCGGGTGCGAGGCGAGCGTGATGCCCAGCCCGGTGAACCGCTGGTTCCACTCCGTCGAAATGGTCACCACGTCGGTCAACCCGGCCAGCAGGGACGCGGCGGCCAAATCGAAGTGGGCGTCCAGCCGGTCGATGTTGTCGTACGAGGAGTACTTGTCGGTCACGACCGGGGCGTGCTTGCGGAGGGTGTTCTCGATCTCGTTCAGCCGGCTGCGGCGGTCCCGCATCTGCTCGCAGGCATTCAAGTAGCTGCCGAACCGCTCCTTCTCTTCCCCGCCGAGCCGCGACTCCACCCGCTTCACGTCGTCGGCCAGGAAGTCGAGCAGGTGCCCGCGGGCCTGATGCACCTTCTTCGCTTCCCCGCCGGCGGTGCTGCCGAAGATGGCGTCGAAGGCCATATCCGGGCGGCAGTGCAGGCCGACCGGCTTGCCCGGCCCGGACGCCGACCGCTCGTAGGTGACGGTGGTGCCGGTGTGACTCGCCACCTCCAACCCGACGTGCGGGAGGAGCGTCTTCCGCGTCTTGGCCAGGGCCAGGTCGATGGTCTCGCCCGTCGGCGCCTTCCGCCCGCCGGGGTACACGCCGAGCACGCCGAACGCCGTCGAGTGCCCGCCCCCGCACACCTTCCCGGACAGCCCTTGCACGACGGTCAGCTTCTGCTTGAACGGGGCGAGCGGTTCGAGGACCGCCGGCAACTCGTGCTAGTCGAGGGGGATGTCGTGCAGCTTGTCGTTGTTCTTCCGGTCGCGGTCGATGCCGACAGGCTGGAAGAACGCCGGGTTGATGCCGTTGCTCACGGTCACGAACACGAACCGCTTCGGCTTCAGGTCCACCCCGGCGGCGTGGGCCTCCATCCGGTGCAGGAGGGGGGAGAGTAGCACCCCGCCGGCCCCGAGCGTCAGCCCGTGGAGGAAGCCGCGACGACCGACTCGCACGTTCGACATGGCCGAGGCCCTCACCGCGAATGTGACATCATCACCGAACACTCACGGGGCACCGTGGTTCCGCGGAAACCGGCACGTGTGGACTGCCACATGAATTCCCCATGAGATTGTCGCGCCGGCGGGGTCGGGTGGGTACAACTTCGTCTTTCCCGCACATTCCCCGCCGGATGCTTCTGATGCGCCGGATGTCCCTCGCCGTCCTCGGTCTGCTCGTCACCCTGCCCGCCGTCGCCGCCGACCCGAAGCCGACGACAGCGTTCGACCCACTGAAACTGTGGGAGTTTCACGTCACACTGAGCAAGGTCGAGTACGACGCCATGCAGCCCCCGCCGGGCGGCGGCTTCCGCGGGTTCAACCAACCGCTGCCCCCCCCGACGAAGCGCGACGACGGCCGCGAGGTCCATATGAACACCTTCGGCGTCGAGCAACCGTGGGCGAAGGGGAGCATCACCGCCGACGGCAAGACGTTCGAGAACGTGGGCGTGCGGTACAAGGGCAACGGCACCATGCTGGAGACGAACAACACCATCAAGAAGTCGCTCAAGATCGACCTGGACAAGTTCGACGGCAAGGACAAGTTCCACGGGCTGAAAACGCTCAACCTGCACTGCGGGGTGGCCGACCCGAGCAAGTGCCGCGAGACGCTCACGTACCAGATCTTCCGCGACGCCGGCGTGCCCGCCCCGAAGACCGCGCTGGCCGTGGTCACGCTGACCGTGGTCGGCAAGTACGACCGGGAGCGGCTGGGCCTGTACACGCTCGTGCAGAACGTTGACAAGCCGTTCCTGAAGGAACACTTCAAGGCGGACGGCGGGCTGCTGATGAAGCCGGAGCGGATGCAACAGGGGCTGGACTACCTGGGAGACGACTGGGGCAAATACCCGGCCAACTACCAGCCGAAGCGGGACGCGACCGAGGCCGAGCAGAACCGGGTGATCGGGTTCACCAAGCTGCTCAACCGCGGCGACGACAAGGCGTTCGCCAGGGAGGTCGGCGACTACCTGGACGTGGACGCCTTCCTGCGGTTCATGGCGGCGTCCGCGGTGGTGGCGAACATGGACAGCTTCTTCACCCTCGGGCACAACTTCGACCTGTACCTGCACCCCGAGACGAACAAGTTGCACTTCATCCCGTGGGACGTGGACCGCGCGCTGGCAAACTTCCCCGCCTTCGGCTCGAACGACGAGAAAATGAACCTGAGCCTGACCAAGCCGTATGCGACGTGTAAGCTGGCCGACCGCCTCATGGCCGTGCCGGGGGTGAGCGAAAAGTATGCAATGGTGCTGACGGACGTGTGCGGGAAGGGGTTCGACAGGGAGAGTGTGCTAAAGTCGCTGAAGGCGGTCGAAGAGGTGGCGAAGCCGCAGATGGAAAAGGACGCGAAGGCGGCGCAGACGCGGCGAGAGTTCGCCGGCGGGTTCAACTTCGGCCCCCCGCCGCCCGACCTGAAGACGTTCGTGGAGAAGCGGGCCGAGTCGATTGCGGCGCAGTTGGCCGGCAAGAGCAAGGGGTCTGTGCCGCAAGCGTTCGGGTTCGGCCCGCCCGGTGGCGGCGGGCCGGGCGGCGCGGGTTCGGACCAGGGAACCAACTGGCCCGCCCGCTCGTCGAACGCCTCGACGTGAACAAGGACGGCCGGGCGAAGGGCAGAAGGTCGGTGCCGCCTGCCGGGCGGCACCGGTCTCGGGTGGCGGCGTTCCCCCATCCCGTGTTACTTTCCCCGTAGCGGCTCGTCGTATTGCCCGACATGATGCAGGACCCCGAAGACATGAGTGTGCGCCCGGCCTGGCTCTCGCCGTCCCTTTCCGCCACCCCGGACGGCAGCCGTCCGGCGTTCGAGATGAAGTTCGCCGTCACCCCCGCGGTGGCCGACGACCTCCAAGTGTGGGCCGCGTCGCACCTGACGCACGACCCGCACGCCGACCCCGTTCACGGCTACCTGATTACCAGCACGTACTTCGACACCCCGGCGTTCGACGTGTTCCGCCGCACGCCGGGGTTCGACGTGAACAAGTACCGCGCCCGCCGGTACGGCACCGACCCGACAGTTCACCTGGAGAAGAAGTCGAAGGCCGACGGGCGGGTGTGGAAGTGCCGCGGCACCATGCCGCTGGCCGACCTGTCCCAACCGCTCGCCCACTGGCCGGTCAGTTGGTTCGCATCAGACGTCACCGGCCTCGGCCTGCGGCCGGTGTGCGCGGTGTCGTACCGCCGGAGTGCGTTCATCGGCGACTCGCCGTCCGGGTCGGTGCGGATGACCCTCGACCGCGCCGCCTTCGGCCTGCCCACCACGACCATCTCCCTCGACCCCATCGCCGCCGGCACCCAACTGCTGACCGACCTGGTGGTGGTCGAACTCAAGTTCCTTACCTCGCTACCGGCCCTGTTCAAAGACGCCGTCGAGCGCTTCCAACTCCAGCCGACGGGCGTATCAAAGTACCGGCGGTGTGTGCGGGCGGCCGGACTCGCCACGGAACCAGAAGGGGCGACGGATGTTTGACTGGTGGGCGGTGAACGAGTGGGCGCGGCACGCACTGGGGGGGAACGACGAGCCTAAGACGGCCGACGTGATCGCCGCCCGCGTGGCGCTGGCCGCCGTGTACGGGTTCGTGGCGGCCACCATCTTCCGCTACACCCTCGCTCGCAACCGCCCCGACGTGCGGACCATGCCCACCACCCTGGTGCTGCTGTCCGCCCTCATCGCCCTCGTGTCGATGGTCATCGGCGACAAGCTGGCCCAGGCGTTCGGGCTGGTCGGCGCGCTCAGCATCATCCGCTTCCGTACGGTGGTGGACGACACCGCCGACACCGCCTTCGTCATCTTCGCCGTCGTCATCGGCATGGCCATCGGCAACGGCTTCGCCCTGCTGGCCACGGTGGGACTGCCGCTCGTCGGGGTGGCGGCGGCGGTCATGGCGTGGTGGGACAAGCCGCGGGCGGTGGACAAGCCGGCCACCCTGCGGGTGCGGGTGGGCCTGGGCGTGGACCCCGCCGCGGCGGTGGGCACACTCTTCGCCGAACACCTGGCGAGCTTCACTCTCGTGAGCCTGGAAACGGCCAACAAGGGCACCACGGTGGAGGTGACGTACACCGTGAAGTTGAAGACCGCCGCCGCTCCCCTCGCCCTGGTGAACGGCCTGAACAAGACCGACGGCGTGCAAGGCGTCGAGTTGAAGTTGACGTGATCTGCGGTACTCGTCCCCCTTTCTCGGTGTGTTCATCGCACCCGCCGAGCATGTCGTCGCCGGGAGCTTGCGACCGGATCAGGCG
>JANNQE010000924.1:0-12942 GCA_031441625.1 Planctomycetia bacterium | reverse complement strand
CCAGGTTCGGCAGGCGCACGTCGTTCAGTTCCCAGCGGTCGTTCGGCTTCTCGTAGAACTGCGGCAGTCGGGCTTCGTCGTCGGGAGTGGTGAGCGGCAGCAGCAGGGCGTGCGTGTCGGTGCGGAGTGCGGCTTCGCGGTGGCCATTCACCTCGAACACACTCACCACATGCCCCCTCACCCCTAACCCCTCTCCCCCAGGGGCGAGGGGGACAAGAGCGAGCACGTCGGCCGGTTGCGTGAACGCCCACACCCGTTCGCCCCCGCCGGCCCCGCCGGGTCGTCGCACGATGAGCGGCACGTGAACGAACTCCTCGTGCAGCCACGGGCGGTGCGGGCCGAGCAGCCCGTGGTGGCCGAGCGGGTAGCCGAAGTCGGACGTGAACACGACACTCGCGGACTCGTCCCAACCCTTCGCCTCGAGCACCTCGAAGATCCGCCCCACGTCGGCGTCGAAGGTAGTCACGGCCGCGGCAAAGCTGCGGTGCAACAGTTCCCACGCCGCCATGTCGTCGCGGTCGAACTCGCCTACCGGCGGGTCGGGCCACGGGGTGAGCGGGTCTGCGTCGGCGTCGGCGTCTTCGGTCAAGTCTTCGCAGTACACCTCGAACACGTCGGCCGGTGCAAACCACGGCGGGATGAGCCGGTCGGTTTCGATCCAGACGAGAGCGTCGTCGCCGAGTTTGTCGAGCACACGCGGCAGCAGTTCCAACAGCGGGGCGAACGGCGGGCGGCCCGATTCCGGGCGGGCGTCGAACACTTCGGCGAAGCGAGCGTAGTAGTGGGATGGGGCGTCGAAGGACGGGCGGGAGGCGCGGACTAGGGTGGCCTCGGTTAGCCGCGAGCCAACGGCGAGCGAGCCCAACGCGCTCGCCGTTGGATCGCGGTTAACCGGAATGTTCCACCAGTCCGCCCTTCCGCCGAGCGGGTCCGGGTGGCGGGCGATGTGGCGGTCGAACGTCACCCCTTCCGCCGCGAGGCGGTCGAGGTGCGGGGTGGCGATCCACTCGTTCCCGTAGGCTCCGAGCGGCCACACCGGGCAGCCGTGGGCGGCGATGACAACTGTTCTCATGTAGCCACGGATTGTACCCGCGGCGGGCGGGTTCGGCCGGCCGACATAAGTTATCCCGACTTCCGTTGCTCTCCCGAACCTGGGGGTTGGCGTGCTGGGTCCGATCTTCGTCCGCGAACTCACCACCGTCCCGCGGAAGAAAAGCCACTACGCTTCCCGCGCCGCCCTGGTCGGCCTGCTGCTGGTGCTGGGCGTCACCGTCTGGCAGGCGATGGTCGGGTTCGACCGCGAGGCCAGCCTGGGCGAGACGGCCCGCTTCGGGCAGATCATTTTCCAGCTCTCCGTGTTCGTCGAGCTAGTGTTGGTCATGTTCTTCGCGGCGCTGTCGGCCGCGAGTGCGGTGTCGCAGGAGAAGGACCGCCGCACGTTCATCCTGCTGCTGCTCACCGACATGGCCGACTACGAGATCGTGCTCGGCAAGCTGGTCGGCGCGCTCCTGCCCATCACGGCGCTGCTGCTCGCCGGTGTGCCCGTGCTTTCGATGTTCCTGCTGCTCGGCGGCATCGACCCGAGTCAGGTGATTCAAGCCACCGTCGTGCTGCTCACCACCGCGTATGCGGCCGGATCACTCGGCGGGCTGGTCGCCTTGTGGCGGGAGCGGACGTTCGAGGCGCTCGCCCTCGCCACGCTCTTCCTGGTCCTGTACCTGTGTCTGTCGCAGGCGGTCGGCTTCTTCGCCCCGGCGGGGGTGCAGGCGTGGGTGGACCCGTGGGCGGCGATGACCACCGTCATTTACCCCACCCCGAACGGCGGCTGGTTCGCCCCCGCCTACGGGTACGGGCTGGTCATGCTCGGCCTGTGCGCGGCGGCCAACGCGGTCGGCATCCGGATGCTGCGGAAGTGGAACCCGAGCGGCGAACCGATCATCCAGCGGGAGAAAACCGCCGACGACCCGGAAGCGAACCTGACCCCGGAACAACTGACGGAGTACCGGGCCAAGGCGCACGCCGCGCCGGGGGCCGTGCGGGGCGTGTGGGACAACCCCATCCTGTGGCGGGAGGTCAAGACGCTCGCCTACGGCCGCCGCCCGCTGCTCATCAAGCTGGCGTTCGGCATCGTGCTGGCCCTGGTGCTGTACCTGGCCATCAGCCTGCTCTACCAGCCCGGCGCGAAGCCGGCCTACGCCGCCGCCTACGGCCTCGTGCCCCTGACGGTGGTCAGCATGTTGCTCATCGCCTCGCAGTCCGTCACCAGCATCACGTCCGAGCGGGACGGCGGGGCGCTCGACGTGCTGCTCGTGACGGACATCTCGCCTCGCGAGTTCGTGTTCGGCAAGCTCCTCGGCATCCTGTGGAACACGAAGGAGTACTTCATCCCCCCACTGCTCCTCGGCCTCTTCTACGGGGTGCTGGGCGTTGCCGGTCTGATGGGCGCGCCCTGGGGGATGGAACTGCTCGCCCGCACCGACCCGGCCGGCGACACCGGCGGGCGGATCGGCATGCACTTCCTGGCGATGGGGCTGGTGTTCGGCGGGATGGTGCTGCTGTTCGCGTTCGTGATGGCGCTCGGCCTTCACGTGGCGCTGCGGCTGGTGAACAGCCGCACGGCCATCGTGAACACCCTCGGCACCGTCTTCTTCCTGAGTGTCGGCACGCTCATCGCCATCTACCTGATCGTCATCAACGGCGGCAGCTTCGGCAACCAGTGGCTCAGCTTCATCGGCTTCCTCATCCTCGGCATCGGCGGGCTGTGGTGGGTGCTCACCGGCAGCAAGCCGTCGCCCGCCCTCTCGCTCGCGGCGGTGGCGTGCCCCATCGCCATGTTCTACACCGTGACGAGCGTGCTCATCGCCAAGCCCGGCTCGCAGGAGTCGGGCAACCCGGCCCTGCCGTTCCTCGCACTCGCCGTGGCGTTCGGGTTCACCATTTACGCGATGGTGCTGCCGCTCGTGACCGAGTTCGACGTGGCCCTCGGCCGGACAACGCAGCCGAATGAAGAATGATCGGCCCGCCGAGGACGCAGAAGGAACGCAGATGAGGCCAGGATCAGAACCAAGTTCAGTCTGTTCAAATCCTGCCTTCATCTGCGTCCCTTCTGCGTCGTCTGCGGGCCTGATTTGATCCGCTCCCCGCTCACCGCTACAGTACGTTACCCCCTTCACACACCGTTGCCGGAGGATCGTCATGAATGAGGCACTCGACTGGTTGACCAAGCACCACGAAGACGTGATCCGCGGGCTGGCCGACCTGGTGGCCATCCCCAGCATTTCCACCGACGGTGAACACGACCACGAGATCGGCCGAACGGCCGCCCTGGTGTGCGAGCAGATGCGGGAGGCCGGCCTGACCAACGTGGAGACGCTGAAGGTGGGCAACAGCCTGCCCTACGCCTACGGCGAGTGGCTGGACGCCGGGCCGGGCAAGCCGACGATCTTCCTTTACGCCCACCACGACGTGCAGCCGGTCAATTTCGTCGAGCAGTGGAAGTCCGACCCGTGGAAGCTGACCCGCCGCGACGGGCGGCTGTTCGGCCGGGGCAGTGCCGATGACAAGGCTGCGATCAGCGCCTTCCTCGGGGCCATCGCGGCGTACCGCAAGACGAGCAACACCCTGCCGTGCAACATCAAGATGGTGGTCGAGGGCGAAGAGGAGATCGGCTCGCGGAACCTCCTCACCTTCTTCGACAAGTACCGCGAAAAGCTCCAGTCGGACGTCATCCTGGTGCTCGACACCGAGAACATCGAGGTCGGGCTGCCGAGCATCACGTACAGCCTCCGCGGGGTGGTGTCGGTGCTGGTCGAAGTGACGAGCGCGAAGATCCCGGTTCACAGCGGCATGGCCGGCGGGGCGCTGCCCGACGCGGCGCTGGCGCTCAACAAGGTGCTGAGCAAACTCTACTGGGAGAACGGCCCGATCCCGGTGCCCGGCTTCTACGACAGCGTGCGGGTGCTGACCGACAAGGAGAAGGCCACCTTCCGCAAGCTGCCGTGGAGCGAGGACAAGTTCCGCAACGAAGTCGGCGTGGTGCCATCGGCCCGGTTCGCCACCGAAACCGGCATGACCACCTACGAGACAACCTGGCGTCGGCCGGCGGTCACGGTGATCGCCCAGGAAGCGAGCAACATCAAGCAGGCGAGCAACCAGGTGCTGCCGAAGGCGGCGGCCATCGTCAGTTGCCGCATCGTGCCGGATCAGAAGGTGGCGGACGTGGTGGCGAGCCTGAAGGCGTACCTGGAAGCCGACACCCCGTGGGGCGTGGAAGTGAAGGTGACGCAACACGGGGCCGGGTGCGAGTGGTGGATGACCGACCCGAACGGCCCGGCGTTCGAGGCGGCTCTGGCCAGCCTGCGGCAGGGGTTCGACCGCGACCCCGTGGCCATCGGGTGCGGCGGCAGCATCGGGTTCGTCGGCCCGCTGGCGCACCTGTTCGGCGGCGCACCCGCCCTGCTGCTGGGCATCGAAGACCCGGCGAGCAACGCCCACGCCCCGAACGAGAGCCTGCACGAAGGCGACTTCAAGAAGCTGATGAACTCCCTCGTGCGGCTGTTCGACGCCTTCGGGAAGATTCCGGGCGGGAAGGTGAAGTAGCCGGCCTGAAGGGCCGGATTCTGTCAGCCCAGGCCGAAGGCCTGGGTACATGGTGGGTAGACAATACCGCCCTGAAGGGGCGGGTTCAAATTGAACCCGCCCCTTCAGGGCGGTTCCCGTGTCGCACTGGTGTCCCAGGCCTCCGCTCGCTCCGACCTGGGCTGTTGGAATACGGCCCTTCGGGACTTAACGGTAACACACTCGCTACCTTCGCGGGCCGGGTTCGCCTTATTTCGCCAGATCGACGCACACCAGTTCCTGATCGTTCCGCACGTACATCTTCTTCCCCGCGTAGGCCGGGTGGACCCACACCACCGGGCGACCGGCCAGCTTGTTCGTCGGCTTCACGATCAGCGCCCGGTCGATCTCCTCGTACCCCTTCGGCGTCAGCCTGGCGATCACGAGTTCGCCCTGCTCGTTGAACAGGAAACAGCGGTCGCCGTTCGGCGTCAGGAAGGCGTTGCCCCAGCGAGTCGGTTTACCCTCGGCGTCCTTCGTGCCCACGGTCGGCTTGCGGGTCTCCCACACCCGCTCGCCCTTGTCGGCGGTCAGGCACCGCAGCTCGCCGTAGCTGCACACGCCGTAGATGTGCCCGTCCTGAATGTAAGGCGTGGGCATGATGCTGTGCAGTTTGTCGCTGCCCTCGGGCTTCTCGCTCTTGCCGTTCCCCTTCCACTCCACCGACACCTTGTTGTCGGTCACCTTCAGCATCATCGGCCCTTCGTAGAACGCCGTCACGAACAGGCGGTCGCCGTCCAATTTCCGCGGGGTGGGGGCGGTCAGGCCGTAGTTCGTCTTGAAGTCCTGCTTCCACAGCCGCTTTCCGGTGTCCGGGTCCAGGCCCAGTACCGCCGCCCCGTGCCACACCACGGCCGTCTTCGTCTTGCCGAACTCGTACACCATGACCGCCGCGTACCCGCAATCGGCCTGCGTCGATTCCACCGCCCACTTCTGTTCGCCGGTCTTCTTGTCGAACGCGATGACCAGGTTGTCTTTCGTCCCGCCGGTCACGCAGATGAGCAGATCGCCGTACACCGTCGGGTGCGAGGCGAACCCCCAGATGGGCACCTTCGCCTCGAAGCCCTTCACGTAGTTCTTCTGCCACACCACCTTGCCGTCTTTCGCCTTCAGGCAGTACAGGTTGCCCATGGTGCCGACGGTGTACACCAGCTCGCCGTCCACGTGCGGGGTGCAGCGCGGCCCGGCCGGGTAGCCGACCTTCCCGTACTGCACCGGGTACTCGTGCTTCCACACCTCCGCGCCGTCCTTCGTGTCCAGGCAGAGTACCCGCTCTTTCTGCTCCGATCCGCTGCCCACGAGGTCCATCACGTAGAGCCGATCCCCCACCACCGACGGCCCGCTGAACCCGCCGCCCACCTTCGCGGACCACAGTTTCTTCGGCCCGTCCTTCGGGAACTTGTCGAGGATGCCGGTCTCCTTCCACACGCCGTCGCGGTCTGGCCCGAGCCACTGCGGCCAGTCGTCGGCATGAGCGACAGCGGGAACGGCGACGACGGCCAGCAGGTAGAGCCAGCGATACATGGGGAACTCTCGGAGGAGGGGCGAAAGGAATACCGGCGGGAGTGAGTCAGCTTACGACGTGTAGGTCGCGGTCGAACAGCTCCCGTAGGGAGCGTGAGGCCCGACGCCCAACCACCTGTGCGGAATGGTGATCCGCTGTCGGGCCTCGCTCCCGCTATGCGGTCGCTCGACCACGACCTACCAAAGCCCCCGAATCGCCTCGCCCGTCGCCACCCGGTACGGCCGCTCCGCCAGATCTGTGTAGTGCCCGACCGGATCGATGCCGAGCGCGTGAAACAGCGTCGCTACCACATCGCCTGGCGTCAGTGGGTCGGCTTGCGGGTACGCGCCCTGTTTGTCGGATGAGCCGATCACCGCCCCGCCGGTCACGCCCGCACCGGCGAACAGCACCGAGTAACACCCGCCCCAGTGCTTGCGACCCGGCGACGTGCCGGCGAAGTTTTTCTCCAGCGCCACTTTCGGCGCTCGGCCGAACTCGCCCAGGCAACAGACGAGCGTGTCCTTCAACAGTCCGCGGGCTTCCATGTCCGACAGCAACGTGCTGAAGGTCTGGTCGAACCGCGGCAGCAGGTGTTCCTTCAGGGACACGAAGATGTCGTTGTGCGTGTCCCAGCCGTACTCGTTGGTCTCTTCCGATTTGTCTTGCCCGCGGATGGTGTGGTTGAAGAACGCCGTCACCCACGGCACGCCCGCTTCGATCAGCCGCCGGGCGAGCAAGCAACTCTGCCCGGAGCGGTGCCGGCCGTAGGCGTCTCGCGTCTTCTCCGATTCGCGGTCCAGGTCGAACGCTTCCCGGACCCGCTTGGTGTGCAACAGATCGAACGCCGCCCGCGTGCTCTCGCGGTAGCCGGGGTCGGTCGGAGTGGTGTCGAGCTTCGCCAGCAACTCCCGCCGCGAGTCGAGCCGGTCCAGATTCACCTCGCCCGGCAGCGACAGCCCCTCGACGAACTTCTGCGACTCCTCCGGGTCCGACACCGTGAGCGGATCGCACCCGCGGCCGAGGAAGCCGCCGTTGTTGCCGGGGCCGGGGATTTCGGGCAGCAGCACCGGACCGTTCAGGTAGACCGACGAGCGGGGGAAGGTGCCGCTCGGCCGCAGCCGTTGCACGATGGCCCCAAGCGTGGGGAAGTCGGTCGGCGACACGGCGGGGTTGGACGACTTCCGCGAATGGAACTGCCCGGTGAGCGACAGGTAGCAGGCCGAGCCGTGGTCGAGGTCGTCGTGACTGACCGACCGCACCACCGCGAACTTGTCGGCGAGCTTCGCCAACTTCGGCAGGTGTTCGCCGAACCGCAATCCTGGCACGGCGGTGGGAATGGTGCCAAAGCTTCCGCGGATTTCTTCCGGGGCGTTCGGCTTCGGGTCGAATGTTTCGAGTTGGCTCACCCCGCCCGGCGTGAACACCACCAGCACCCGCTTCGCCCGCGGCTTGACCGTGGGTTTACCCTCAACCGCCGGCGCTGCGAGTGCCCCCAACCCCAGCGCGAGCCAGTCGCGGCGACTGACGCGACCGAGCAAACCAATGCGGGGAACGAAGGGGAGCATGAGGTGAGTGTACCCCGGTGGCGAGGCCAGAAGAAGCTGTCGCGTTCAACTCCACTCGACTTGAATCGTTACCCGATGTTTCTGATCATCTACTGTCACGTTGGCACGATTCCCACCGCCGCCTGGAGTGATCTCAAAATACCGTACTCCCGGCGAAGGGGTCGTTGGCGTAGTCTCTCGTGTGCCTGGTGAGCTCTTCAACCACTCCTCGATGTCTTCGGGAGGGGCGAAGAATGTCGCCCCGTAGCAGCGCGTGAAATCGCTGCCGGCGATCATGTATTTGACCTCTTGGGCAGTTGTCGGGAAAGGTTCCAGGCGTCCCCACACTTGAACGGCTCTCTCCGCCGATGCTCGCTCATGTGGGTACACCTCTCGCGGCGTCGGGTCGAACAGGACATCGAGTAGAACAATGCCGCCAACCACGAGGGCGGTCACCCCGATGCCGAAGAGGCCGAGCAGCGTGAGCAGCAACACGCGGGTGCGGTACTTCATCGGGATCCTCCGGGGGCTTGAGGTCTCATCGAGCACACTTCGTATTCTTATAACTTCTCTTTCCCCCTCCGCGACACCGCACGCCGATGCCGTTCGACCAGATTACCATCATCGGCGTCGGGCTGATCGGCGGGTCGGTCGGGCTGGCGGCCAAGGCCCGCGGACTGTCGCGGCGGGTGGTCGGCGTCGGCCGCGACGAGCGCACCCTCGCCCGTGCCCAGACCGACGGGGCCATCGACAGCTTCACCACGAACATCGCCGACGGGGTGAAGGCCGCCGACCTGGTGGTGGTCTGTACGCCGGTGGATCGCGTGGCGGCGGACGTGCTGGCGGCGACCCACGCGGCCCCGCCGCGGGGCGTGGTGACGGACGTGGGCAGCACGAAGGGGAACATCGTCCGCGAGTTGGCCGGCAAGCTGCCCCCCGCCGGCGCGATGTTTGTGGGCTCGCACCCGCTGGCCGGGTCGGAGAAACGCGGCTCGGCGAACGCCGTGGCGGATTTGTTCGTCAACCGCGTTGTGGTGGTCACGCCGACGGCCGACACGGACATGGAAGCGGTGGCGGTGGTGGAACTGTTCTGGAGCCGGCTGGGTGCCCGAATCATCCGAATGGACCCGCACGAACACGACACGGCGCTGGCGATGACCAGCCACCTACCGCACGCCGCGGCCGGCGGGCTAGCGGCGGTCACGCCCCCCGAATGGCTCGCCCTCACCGCCGGCGGATTCCGCGACACCACCCGCATCGCCGCGGGCGACCCCGACCTGTGGGCGGCCATCTTTCTGGCGAACCGCGATGCGGTACTCGGGGCGGCCGATCAGTTCAGTGAACGCATGGCACAGTTCCGGCAGTTGCTCGACGCCAACGACCGGGCCGGGTTGGTCCGCTGGCTGGCCGAAGGCAAGAGGGTCCGCGATGCTCTGGGAAGTTGAAATCCGCCCGCTGGGTAAAGACGGCGAGCGCGAACGGGTGTGCGACGAGTTCGACCTGCTCACACACTCCGAGCGCGGCGGCGATCTCGTCGCCGCGAGCGGCAAAGGCTTCCTGCTCGAAGGCGACACACTCACCCGCGAGCAGACCGAACAACTGGTGGTCGCGCTGCTGATCGACACCGTCGTGGAAACCGGGCTGGTGTCGGAGGTGGGTCGACCGCTCGACGGCAACGCGTACACGGTGCTGCTCAAGCCGGGCGTCATGGACCCGGTCGCCGAGAGCGTGCTGCAAGCGGCGGCTGACCTCGGCATTCCCGTTCAGCAGGTCCGCACCTTCCGCCGCTACTACGGCCCGGACGGCATCAGCTCCCTCGACCGCGACACACTGTTCCGCAAAATCCTGGCGAACGACGCGATTGAGCAGGTGGCAATCGGAGCAGTGCGGGCCGATCACCTCGCCGTCGGCAAGCCGTACACGTTCAAACTGATCACGGTACCACTCCGTGAACTCGACGACGCCGGCCTGATGCGGGTGAGCAAGGAAGGGACGCTCGCGCTCACACTCGACGAAATGAAGCAGGTGCAACGGCACTTCGCCGAGCAGGGCCGCGACCCGACCGACTGTGAACTGGAATCCGTCGCCCAGACGTGGAGCGAGCACTGCTCGCACAAGACGCTGAAAGGCGAGATCGAGTACACCGAAACCATCACCGGCGTGACGACGAAGAAGCACTTCAAGAACCTGCTGAAAGAGACGGTGTTCGGGGCGACGCAGACCATCCGTAAGCAGCTCGGGGCCGACGACTGGTGCGTGTCGGTGTTCGCCGACAACGCCGGGATCGTCAAGTTCGACGACGCGAACCACCTGTGCATCAAGGTGGAAACGCACAACCGGCCGAGCGCCATCGAACCCTACGGCGGGGCGAACACGGGGCTGGGTGGTGTCATCCGCGACGTGTTGGGAACGGGCCTCGGCGGGCAGCCGGTCTGCAACACGGACGTGTTCTGCTTCGCCCGCCCGGACTACTCGCCGGATCAACTGCCGCCGGGCGTGCTGCACCCGCGGCGGGTGATGAACGGCGTGGTCGCCGGCGTGCGCGACTACGGCAACCGGATGGGCATCCCGACGGTCAACGGCAGCCTGTACTTCGACGACCGCTACCTGGCCAACCCGCTCGTCTTCTGCGGCACCGTCGGGCTGATCCCCGTCGGCATGGAAGGCAAAGAGGTGAAGCCGGGCGACCTGATCGTGAGCGTCGGCGGGCGGACGGGCCGCGACGGCATCCACGGGGCGACGTTCTCGAGCGAAGGGCTGCACGACGAATCCGAGAAGGTGAGCGGCGGGGCGGTGCAGATCGGCAACGCCATCACCGAGAAGAAGGTGTTGGACGTGATCCTGCAAGCCCGCGACCGGCGGCTGTACCGCGGCATCACCGACTGCGGGGCGGGCGGGTTTAGTAGTGCGGTCGGCGAGATGGGGGCCGAGTGCGGGGCGAGCGTGCAGCTCGACAAGGCCCCGCTGAAGTACGAGGGGTTGAGCTACACCGAAATCTGGATCAGCGAATCGCAAGAGCGGATGGTGCTGGCCGTGCCGCCGGAGCAGTGGGACGAACTGCGAACGCTTGCCGCGAGCGAAGGCGTCGAAGCGGCGGTCCTCGGCACGTTCACCGACACCGGCCGGCTGGTGCTGACCTACCACGGTCAGCAGGTCGTGGACGTGAGCATGCACTTCCTGCACGACGGACGACCCTCGGGAATTCGGAATGCGGAATGGGGAACGCGGAGTGAATCCGATGATTCCGCACTCCGCACTCCGCACTCCGCACTGGGACCTCATGAGGCACTCCTGAAAATTCTGGGCACCTTCACGGTGTGTTCCAAGGAGTGGGTGGTGCGGCAGTACGACCACGAGGTGCAGGGCGGGAGCGTCATCAAGCCGCTGGTGGGGGTGCAGGAGGACGGGCCGTCGGACGCGGCGGTCATCGCCCCGGTGCTGGGAAGCACGAAGGGGTTCGCCATCAGCAACGGGCTGAACCCGCGGTACGCCGACCTCGACCCGTACCACGCCGCCGCGTGTGCCATCGACGAAGCCGTGCGGAACGCGGTGGCGGTCGGCGGCGACCCGACGCGCACGGCCATCCTCGACAACTTCTGCTGGGGCAACGTGACCGACCCCGCCATGCTCGGCGCGCTGGTGCGAACGGCCGAAGCGTGTCGGGATGTGGCCGTCGCGTTCGGTACGCCGTTCGTGAGCGGTAAAGACAGCCTGAACAACTCGTATGTGGCGAAGGACGGCACGCGGATTTCGATCCCGCACACGCTGCTCGTCACCGCCATGGCCATCGTCCACGACGTGACCAAGTGCGTGACGATGGACCTGAAGGAGCCGGGCCACGACCTGTACGTCGTGGGCAGCACGAACGACGAACTCGGCGGGTCGCACTTCAACTTTGTGACGGAACGGAACGGAGGGAACGTGCCGACGGTGGACGTGACTGTTGCTCCGAAGTTGTTCCGGGCGGTTCACGCCGCGATCACCGCCGGGCTGGTGCGGGCGTGCCACGATTGCAGCGAGGGCGGGCTGGCGGTGGCCTTGGCGGAGATGGCGTTCAGCGGCGAGGTGGGGGCGGATGTCGATGGGCGGCTGGTGCCGGGTGACGCGGAGACCGACACGGCCAAGCTGTTCAGCGAATCGCCCAGCCGGTTCGTCCTTGAGGCGAAGCCGGAGCACGCGGAGCACGCGGAGCATTTGAAGGCCGTGTTCGCCGGGCTGCCGTTCGCCAAGATCGGAGTGACGGTGAAGGAGCCGCGGTTGCGGATCGCCGGCGGCGATGGCGAGTGGCTCATCTGGGCGAAACTCGGTTCGTTGAAGGAGGCGTGGCAAAGCCCGCTACGGTGGTAGGTCCGATAGGGTGGGTCGCTCTCGCCGAGAGCGACGTTCCGACCGGCTCTCGGCGAGAGCCGGCCACCCTAAGAGATGTGCCCCAGCACCGCCCGTCCCAACAACATCACCTTCTCCCACTTGCTCACCACCGGCCGACGGGTGAGCACGTCGTACCCCTGCTTCTCAATCGCGATCAACGTCGCCTCGCCCCCGCGGATGAACAACTCCACGTCCGCCCTCACCTCCCGCGGTAGCAGCGGCAGTAGTCCCCTGCCCCGCTCGAAATATCCGCGGGTGCGGTCTACTTGAAATCGCAACAGGTCGGCGAACGCCGGAGTGAAACGCTTCTCCGCGATGTCGGCTTCGGTCACGCCGAAGCGGGCCATGTCGTCGGCGGGGAGGTAGACGCGGCCGATGGCGAAGTCGCGGGCCACGTCCTGCCAGAAGTTGGCCAGTTGCAGCCCCGTACACACCCCGTCGCTCAGTGACAGCCGGGTGTCATCGGCACACCGGAACAGGTGCAGCACCAGCCGGCCGACGGGGTTCGCGGAGTGGCGGCAGTAGGCCAGCACGTCGGCGAACGTGGCGTACCGCTTCACCTGTTGGTCTTGCTCGAACGCGGTCAACAGGTCGAGGAACGGGGCGGGCGGGATGTCGAACTGCCTCACCGTGTCGGCGAGCGCGACGAACACGGGGTGCCGTACCTCCCCAGCGTACATCTTCGTCACCTCGCCCCGCCACCAGGCCAGCAGTGACACCGCGGTGTCACCGCCGCCCGTCTCGTCGGCCAGGTCGTCCGCCCACCGGCAGTAGGCGTACACGGCGTGGAAGTGCGGCAGCAGCTTCCGCGGGAGCAGCACCGAGGCGACGGTGAAGTTCTCGGAGTTCGCGCGGGCCACCCGCGCACAGTACCCCCGCGCGGCGAGCAGCCCCGGCGGGGGGCCGGGG
>JANNQE010000923.1:0-1588 GCA_031441625.1 Planctomycetia bacterium | reverse complement strand
CCGCGGAGAAATCCCCATGCCCACGCAAGAACAGATCACCGAGTTCCTCCAGAAGCTGCTGATGATCGTCGGCGGGTTCGCCGCCGGCTACCTGGGCGCGTGGCTGGCGTGCGTCGGGTTCGACAAGACGATCATCAAGGGCAAGTCGCCCGACTCGCTGCACAAGTGGGCGCGGCGGATCGGCGGGGTGCTGGTCGCCCTGGTGGTGGCGTTCTTCCTCTTCCGCGGGGGCACCGGCACCGGCGGGGGCGGCCCGGACACCGGCCCAGGCACCGGCAGCCCGACCAACCCGACCGCCCAGCCGACCGACCAGACGCCCGTCACCGAGAAGCAACCCGAGGTGGCGGTGGACGCCGTGCCGGTGTACGTGACCGTGTACGCGGGGGCGGCGGTGGAGCGCGGGAGCGAGAAGTTCTTCGCCGTCGGCGACCCCCCGGGGGCGAAGGTGGAACTGCCGGCGGTGGCCGAAGCGATCCGCTCGGCCGGCAAGCACAAGGGAAAGGTGTTCGTGGTGTACACCCTGGACGACACCGCCTCCACCGCCACCAACGGATTCTACTTCCTTCAGGATGAGGCCAAGAGGCAGGGCGTGCCGCTGGTGTCGAAGGCCGACTTCAACAAGCTGCGGCGGAAGTAGTGGCCCACTCGCTCCGCGAGTGGCAACCCGAACCACTCGCGGGGCGGGTGGACCACACCCCATTGCACCCCCCGCGAACGGCGCTACATTACGGGAGGCAGTCCCTTCCGCCGCACCAGGAGCACCACCATGAGCATCGTCCGCGTGGGCATGGCCGAGAACAAGAAGTATTCCAACGGGTTCAACGCCATCTTCGCCAAGAAGAAAGCCGCCAAGCCCGCCGCCCCCGCCGCGCCGCCGGCCGGCAAGAAGAAGAAGGGCGGGAAGAAGAAGTAGGGCGTCGCCGCGAGCCGCAGGAGAGCGCGTGGAAGGTTCGACGCGCTCCCCTCCGGGTCGCGGCGACGAGGAGGTCTCGCATGGACGGCGGACTCATCACCGCGGGCAACCCGTTCGCGGTCCTCACCCTGATCGCGGCCCCGGCGGTGCTGACGAACGCCTCGGCCGTCATGTCCCTGTCCACCTCCAACCGCTTCGCCCGCGCGATCGACCGCGCCCGCGCCCTGGCCAAGGAACTCCAGGCGAAGAAGGACTCCCACGACCACCTGACCGCCGTCCGCTTCCGCCAGCTCGGGTACGCCAACCGGCGGGCCATGCTGCTGGTGCGAGCGCTGACGGCCTTCTACGTGTCTCTTGGCGCGTTCGCGGCGGCGGCCATCACCTCGCTCGTCGGGGCGGTGCTGGTGATGCTCGGGGCGGACGGGGTGGCGGTGGTGACGGAGTTGATCGCGCTGGCGGCCGGGGCAGTCGGCGTGGGCGGGCTGGTGATCGGGTCGGGCGTGCTGGTGTACGAGACCCGCCTGACGCTCGCCATCCTCCGCGAGGAGACGGCCGTCATCGCCACCGAGTTGCGGGTCGGCATCCCCACCGGCAGAGACGCCGAGCCGAAGGCCGGCTGATCTGCTGTCGCCGGCCTCTGTGAGGCCGGGATCAGTCCGGCCTCACAGAGGCCGG
>JANNQE010000922.1:0-6812 GCA_031441625.1 Planctomycetia bacterium | reverse complement strand
GCCCGCGCTCCCGGCCGAACACCTACTTGCTCTTCCGCTTGGGCACGGGGGCCGATGGTGCCGCCCTCCTCTTTCTTCCCTTCCGGCGGGCGGTACGGCGGGAAGCCGTTCAGTTGCCGCCACACCTCCCACCCCATCGTCACCTTCTGCGGCATCAGCACCCACCCCTGGGCCCGCACCCCCTGGCGGAGCAGCTCCTGATCCGGCCACGGGTGGTCCGCCGGGTCGGGTTCGACCAGCACGCGGAAGTCGCCCTTGTCGTTCGACGTGGGGTCCACCAGATACACCCGCCCGCCGAACGTCCCCTCGGCCGCTTTGGGGAAGGAGACGAACTGAATCGCCGCCCACCCCTCGAACTGCAACCGCGCCTTGTCCCCCACTTGCACGAGCGGCAGGTCGTTGCCGTCGATGAAGAGTTCGGCGACGATACCGGGGCGGTCGGTGCGTGTCAACGAGCTAATTGCACCCGGCCGGGCGAGCGTGCCGGCAAGCTGGGGGAGCAACGGGGCGGGGGTGAGCGGGGCGGCCGACACCGCCCCGAACGTGGCCCCCACCATCTCCGCAATCTGCCGATCCCGCTCCGCCCCCTGCTTGATGGTCGGCACGAACGTGCCCAGCCGCCCGCCCTTGCTCACCAGTTGCCCCTCGGCGTTCGCGGTGATGCGGAACACCCGCCCGTCGGACGGCGCGTACACCCGCTGCTGCTCCTGCAAGACGATGCGGTTCTCCAGGGTGCGGAGGGTGCGGCGGTACGACTCGATGCTCTCACTGGCCGACGCCAGTGTCACCTTCAGCCCGGCGATCTGGCCCTCGGCCACCCGGTCGATCTCGCTCGGCCGCTTCTTCAGTTGGTCCACCCGCGCCTTCACCGAGTCCCGCACCTTCTGCGCGGAGGTGAGCATTTTCATCGACACTTTCAGGTCGCGGTCGGCGTTGTCCCGCTCCTGACCCGACACCCGCTGCCCGTCCTTGAAGGCGGCGTCCATTCGGTCGAACGTCCGCTGGTCGCGGTCCACCCGCGCCTCGCCCGCGGTCACGTTCGCCTCTTGCGCGTCCACGTTCCGCTCTTCGGCCAAGACGGAGTCTTGCGCCTGGAGCTTCTGGATGGACCGTGCGGCGTCGATGAACCCCATCTGGTTGGTCAGCTCGTTCACCCGCTGCTGGGCCAGGTTCACCTGCGACTCGACGGCCAGCTTCTCGTCCCGCAGCCGCAGGATGAGTTGCTCGTCCACGTCGAGCATCTCCACCAGCGGGTCGCCCTCCTTCACCGGGTCGCCTTCGGCCACGAACCAGTGCTTCACCCGCCCTTCGATGGGGGCGATGACGAACTGCGGCCGCTCGGTCGGCTCGAACGCCACCGCCGACCCCATGCCGTGGACCGTCTGCTGCCACGGCACGAACGCCAGCACGCACGGCAGCACGATCACACCGAGCAGCAACACCCACACCAGCCGGCGGGCGATCCGCGGGGTGGCGGCCAGTTTCATGGACGGCATCGCCGTGACGTCGTGGCGGGCGGTGTCCGACGGCGGGGTGGCGGCCATGGGGGAACCTCAAAGGGGAAGGATCGTTAGGGTGGCCCGCTCTCGCCGAGAGCGAGGATCGGAACCCGCTCTCGGCGAGAGCAGGCCACCCTAACAGACTCAGTGGGCCACTTCGAGCGGCACGGGTTTGTCCAGGCGGAGCACGCGGTCGCACAGTTTGGCCACGTCGTCCGAGTGCGTGACCACCAGGAGCGTCCACCGGGCCTCGCGGCCGAACAGCGCGGGCAGCACCGTCTCGCGGATGTCGGCGTCCATGTGGTCGAGCGTCTCGTCGAGCACCAGCAGCCGCGGCTGGCCGACGATCGCGCGGGCCAGCATCAGGCGGTTCACCTGCCCGAGGGAGAGCGGCGCGCCGGACGTCTGCATCGCGGTGTTCAACCCTTCGGGCAGGTCGAGCACCCGTTCGAGCAGGCCCACCTTTTCCAATGCCGCCCGCACCTCGTGCAAACTCACGTGGTCCCGCCCCATCCGCACGTTCGCCAGCACGCTCCCCTCGAACACCTCCATCCCCTTGACGATGGCCGTGTGCTCGCGGAACGACTCCAGTTTCAGGTCGCGGAGGTCCAGCCCGTCGATTTCGATCCGCCCGCGGTCGGGCACTCGCAACCCGAAGAGCAGTTCGACGAACGTCGTTTTCCCCGACCCGTTCGGCCCCATCAGGGCCACCCGTTCGCCTGGGGCCAGGGTGATCGACAAGTCGTGAACGACCGGCGGGCGGTGCGTGTCGTAGGCGAAGGTGAGGGCGTGGACGTCCAGCCGCGTGCCCCCGCCGTGCGGCACGTGCAGCGCGCCGGTGTTCCGCTCCAGGGGGATGTCGATCAGGTGGCCGAGCTTGTCGGCGGCGGCGAGCAGGTCGTAGTAGCTCTCGAACTGCTTGCCGAATTTCGTGAACGTGGCCACCACCAGCGTGACGACGATCTCGGCGGCCACCAGTTGGCCGAGGGTGATCTGCCCGCCCACCACCAGATACCCGCCGATGGCCAGCAGGCCGGCGTTGGCGAACGCTTGCAGGAACAGGGCGAACCCGAACTGCGCGATCACCTTGCGGAAGTGCGCCTGCCGGGCCAGCAGGTAGTCGCGGGTGAGCTGGTCGCCCCGCTCGAAGGCGTACCGCGGCCCGCCGGCCAGCTTGAACGCCACCCGGTGCCGGGCCACCTCCTCCATCCACCCGGCGACGGCGTACTTGGCCACGCTCTCGCGGATGGCCGTCTTCACCGCCCCCCGCCCGAGCACGAACACCATGAACAGCAGGCAGGCGATGAGCACCAGGTCGAACCCGATCAGGGCCGAGTCGTAGAACGCCAGCATCACCAGCCCGACCAGGATCTGGATGACGATGGTCACACCGTCGAGCAACAGGGTGGCGCTCGCCTTCTGCACGGTGAGCACGTCGAAGAAGCGGTTGAGCAGTTCGGGGCCGTGCTGCTTGTCGAACGCGGTCGTGTCGGCCCGCGGCAGGCGGTACGTCAGGTCGTCGGCCACCCGCACGAAAATCCGCTGCTGCAGGTACTCGACGGTGACCGTTTGCAGGATTTGCAGGAACGCGACCAGCCCGAGCGCCGCCAGCAGCGCGACGCTCAGGATGATCACCTGTTGGCCGAGCGTTTGCAGTGCGGCCAAATTCACCACCGCCATCGCCACCACCGGGGCGACCAAACTGAACACGCCAATGCCAATGGCGAACAGCACCACCACCCAGATGTCGCGGCGATCCGGGTAAAGCAGCGTGAGCACCCGCCGCAGCGGGGGCATGTGGTGGACGTGGGCGTGATCGTGCGACGGCTGGGCGGGGGGGTGAATGTCGCCGACGGGGGTGCCAGGCGGGGTGAGCGTGGAAGCGGGGCGGGCTGCCTGCCACTCGACCACCGCGTCCGCGTTCGACGCCCCGATCTGTCGGGCGATCTCTTCCGGCCGGAGGAACGGTGCCGGTTGTTCGGTGCCCGGCTGAGTCAATTTCCCCTGCCCGCCGCGGCCTTCGGCGAGCAGAAACCAGCGGGCGGAGCCGTCGTCCGTGATGGTGTAAATGGCCAGTGGGCCGTCGTAGGCCGCCACCGCAACCGCTTCGCGGGCCGACAGTTGCCGCGGAATCACCTGAACGCCGATGGCGTCGGCGGCGGCGGCCAGCCGGCGTCGGGCGGCGCGGGGTTCGGTGGGCGGGATTTCGGCCGACGCCCGGCGGTAGGCGTGCCCGGCACGAGTCGGGTCGAACGGCACGTCGTTCGCCTTCGCCAGCGCTTCCAACACCGCCAGGGCGGTCGCTTCCGACCCGCCCGCAGACACGCTCGCCATAAGTGATGCCGCCTCATTCCGGGTGTCGTCGTACTCAGTAGTATTCCGTCGGCGTGGTGAAATTCTAACTTCCCCCGGTCGGCCGGCGGGAATTTCTGGAACTCAGCGGGGGAGGGTGCGTCACAGTGGTACTCCCGCGAGCTAGGCTGGGCTGACCGCCCGCCCGTCGCCCTAAGTGTCTACCACACCGGCCGATGGATTCGCGGAACAGTGACAACCTCGGAACCGTCGGCTACACTACCTTCCCCGATCCTTCACCCACTCCACCACACGCAGGGCCAGACCATGTTCGGGATCACCGACCGCCGGCACTTCCTCAAGCACGCCGCCGCCGGGGCCGCCGTCACCGTCCCCGGGATGTCGTTCCTGTCCAACCTGACGGCGAACGCGGCCGAGTTGAAGAAGAAGAACAAGAGCCTGATCGTGCTGTGGATGGGCGGCGGCCCGACCACCATCGACCTGTGGGACCAGAAGCCGGACCACGCGAACGGCGGGGGCGAGTCGGCCCCGAAGCCGCTCAAGACGTCGGCGTCGGGCGTGTCGATCACCGAGACCATGCCGCTGGTGGCCAAGCAGTTCAAGCACCTGAGCATCATCCGCTCGCTGACGACGAAAGAGGGCGACCACAACCGCGGGTCGTACCTGATGGGCACCGGACGCTCGCCCAGCCCGCTGGTGGACTTCCCGCACATCGGGTCGGCGCTGAGCTACCAGTACGCCCTCGACGTGGAAGCGATGAAGGGCATGGACCTGCCCGGGTTCATCAGCGTGGGCGGGCTGCCCGGCGGGGCCGGCCCCGGCTTCCTGGGCATGAAGTACGCCAACTTCAGCGTGCAGAACCCCGGCTCCATCCCCGAGAACATGGAAGCGCCGAAGGACCTGTCGTCGCAGATGGCCCGCCGCGCCGCCCTGTTCGACGCCCTCGAAGGGAACGACGCCAAGCACAAGGGGCTGGGCCTCAAGACGGGCGTGAAGGACGACGCCGTGCAGGCGCACAAGGACGTGTACAAGAAGGCCCTCGACCTGGTCGTGTCGAACCGCAAAGAGGTGTTCCAGTTCACCAGCAGCCAGGACCAGAAGGACCTGAAGGACCGCTACGGGGATAACGGCTTCGGCCGCGGCTGTCTGCTCGCCCGCAAGCTGACCGAAGCCGGCGTGTCCGCCATCCAGGTGAGCCTGGGCGGGTGGGACATGCACAACGGCGTCTTCGCCGCCCTCGGCCGCACCCTCCCCACCCTCGACAAGGGCATGGGCAGCCTGGTCGAAGACCTGGCCCAGACGGGCAAGCTGAAGGACACCGTCATCGTGTGGATGGGCGAGTTCGGCCGCACCCCGAAGCTGAACCAGAACATGGGCCGCGACCACTACCCGCGGGCGTGGAGCGTGGTCGTCGGCGGGGGCAACATCAAGGGCGGCGTGGCCTATGGCAGCACCGAGGCCGACGGCGGATCGCCGAAGGACAGCGCCACCCAGATCCAGGACCTGTACGCCACCCTGTACTCCGGCCTGGGCCTCGACCCGAAGACGCAGATCCGCGACAACCTGGGCCGCCCGACCGCCCTCGCCGCCGACGACAAGGGCAAGGAAGGCGTGGCCATCAAGGAACTCGTCGGCTAACGCCGCACCGAACAGCCCACGCCCACCGGCCGGTCTCCCTCGCGGAGGCCGGCCGGTTTCGTTTCATGGGTCCTCACCCCGCCTAAGACATCCCCCACCACTCCCCCGGAACTCACCCCATGCGTCGCGCCCTCGTCGCCCTGCTGCTCGTCGCCGCCCCGCTGCTCGCGCAGGACAAGCCGTTCGCCCCGCTCGCCGAGCGGTTCGACCAGTTCGTCGCCGACGGCGAGACGGCCGGCGCGGTCGTCGTGGTCGGCACCAAAGACGGCATCAAGTTCCCGCACGTGTGCGGGGTGAAGGACGTGACGACCGGCGACAAGATGACCGCCGACACCCTGTTCCGCATCGCCAGCATGACCAAGCCGATCACCGCCATCGGCGTCATGATCCTGCAAGACCAGGGCAAGCTGAGCGTGGACGACCCGGTGGAGAAGCACCTGCCGGAGTTCAAGGGGCAACTGTTGCTCACCGGGTACGACAAGGAGAAGGGGGTCGTCACCCTCGGCAAGCCGTCGCGGGCGATCACCCTCCGCGACCTGCTAACGCACACCTCCGGGCTGGCCGCGTATCCGGTGGGCATGGCCGACGTGTACGCCAAGCGACAGTACACCCTCGGCGAGACGACCGCGGCGGTGTCCCAACTCGCCCTCCTTTTCGAACCGGGCACGAAGTGGGCGTATTCGAACAGCGGCATCGACACGCTCGGCCGGGTCATCGAGGTGGCGAGCGGGCAGACTTACGAGAAGTTCCTGCGAGCCAACGTGTTCGACCCGCTCGGCATGTCGGACACCACCTTCTACCCCACGGCCGCGCAGGGGAAGCGGGTGGCCGCCGTCCACGACACGAAGGACGGCAAGGCGGCGGCACCGGCGAGCAACTGGATGAAACTCGACTTCGACGGGAAGGAGCGGAAGCACCCGATCCCCGCCGGCGGGCTGTTCAGCACCGCCGCCGACCTGGGCAACCTGTACACCGCGATGCTGCACAAGGGCGAGCTGGGCGGCAAACGCATCATCAGCGAGAAGGCGTGGGCGGAGATGACGAGGACGCAGACGGGCGACATCAAGACCGGGTTCGTGGACGGCATGAGCTGGGGCTACGGCTGGCAGGTGGTGAAGGAGCCGAAGGGGGCGACGGGGGTGCTGAGTGCCGGCACGTTCGGGCACGGCGGGGCGTTCGGCACGCAAGGGTGGATCGACCCGACGAAGGGCGTGTTCTACGTGCTGCTCATCCAGCGGACCGGGCTGGCGAACGCCGATGCGTCGGACATGCGGTCGGAGTTGCAGAAGTTGGGGGCGGCGGGGCTGAAGTGACCGGGTGAACCGGCGGCGTGAGCCGCCTGGGTGGACGGAACCCAGGCGG
>JANNQE010000921.1:0-4025 GCA_031441625.1 Planctomycetia bacterium | reverse complement strand
GCGAAGGAGGCGCACCGGCAGTGACTGGGGTACGTGGAGAACCAGGTGCATCGGATGGACGACCCGACGTACCGGGTGAAGGGGTGGGCGATCGGGTCGGGGCCGGTGGAAGCGGCGTGCAAGCAGGTGGTGAACCAGCGGCTGAAGGTGACCGGGGCGCGGTGGTCGGAGGCGGGGGCCGACGCCGTCTGCCACCTCCGCGCCCTTTTCCGCAGCGAACTCGGCCAGTGGGACGCCTTCTGGGCCACCACCGCCGCGTGATTCCTACCAACACAAGTGACGCTCACCCGGCCGCCGGTTGTTGTGGCGACCAGAAGGACACCAGAAAGCGAAACGGGATCAACCACCTGTTAGCCCGACGCGCGAGCGAGGGGCCAGCCGCCTTACCGAGAATCAGAGAGCGGAACGACGCCCACCGCATCCTGATCGTCCGCACACGCGGTCGGCCCCTCGCTCGCGCGTCGGGCGAACAATTTTCGGGTCGCCGAGGGAACGCAGTTCCCCGGTGGGGGGTGGGCGTGATTGCCCCGCTCACTGAGATGCGATGGACCACTACGCCACCGGGGGCCGACGCCCTGCCCACGGCTGAAGGCGTTCGAGCGCGGCTGCCACCCTCAGCACCAGACCGTCCTGGCACCGACGGCCCACGATCTGGAGTCCGATCGGCAGCCCGTCGTCCGTCCAACCGCACGGCACCGACACGGCGGGTTGGCCCGACAGGTTGAACGGCCAGGTGAACATCCAGTCGATGTGCCGCTCGATGCTTTGCCCGGCCACTCGTTCCGGCCCCAGTTGGCCGACCCCCGGATGGGGGAAGGGTGGCAGGGCGATCGTCGGCGTGACGAGCAGGTCACACTCACCGAACAGCGCCCACACCGACTTCTCGACGAAGTCGGTCATCTCCTTCTGGGCCGCAATGTAGCGCCAGAGGGGCAGGCGATAGCCCTTGCGGGCCATTGGTGCGAAGCTGGGAGAGAACCGATACCGGCTGTTGAACCAGCTCATCACGCGGAGCAGGAACGAACGCCAGGGGGAGGCCATCTCCGCCAGCACGAACACCATCAACGCGTCTCCGGCGAGCAGGCTCCGGAGTGCGGCATGCGGGATCGGCAGCTTCTCCGCACGGTCTTCGATTCGGACCCCGAGGGACTCAAGCAGCCCGAGCGCCCTTCGCGCGGCGTCCGCGACGACCGATTCGACCGGGGCGTCCGTCGGGCTTGGTGTCCAACCGATCCGCAGCCCGGCGAGGTCGCCGCCCAGTTCCAACTCTCCGGGGGCGAATGGCGGGACCGAGAACGGGTCACGGATGTCAGGGCCTGAAACGACCTGGAGACCGAGGGCACAATCGGCGACGGTTCGGGCGATCGGGCCGGCCGTCCAGGCGGGGTTGAAATAATTTCCCACCGGAACCCGAGGGACGCGCCCCAGGGACGGCTTGTGGCCGACGACGCCGCAACAACTGGCGGGGATGCGGACGGACCCGCCGATGTCCGTTCCGAGCGCGAGATAGGCGAGACCGGCCGCCACCACTGCGGCCGACCCGCCGCTCGACCCGCCGGCCGTCCGGGTCAAGTCCCAGGGGTTGTTCGTCGCACCGAACAGCAGGTTGTCCGTCGTGCCTTTGTGGCCGAACTCCGGCAGGTTTGTCTTTCCCAGGATGATCGCCCCGGCCCGACGGAGACGCTCCACGGTCAGGTCGTCGGACTCGGCGGTGTGTGCGGAAAGGAGGTTGCTCCCGCACGTGTACCGAACACCTTTGACGGCCAAGTCATCCTTCACCGCGACCGGGACGCCGTGCAGCGGCCCGACATCACTAGTCCGCAAGAGGTCCTCTTGAGCTTGCTTGGCGGCATCGCGGGCTTGGTCGAGAGTCAGGGTCACATAGCCGTTGATTTTCGGGTTCACCGCCTCGATGCGCTTGGCAACCGCTTCGAACACCTCAAGGGGCGAAAGACGCCTTTCGCGGACCGCTGTAGCCACATCGCGCGCCGACCAGAAGCAGAGTTCGTCTGACAAGGGCGACTCCTAACGCGGCCGACCTTGGAATGATCCCGACCGGCATGGGTCCAACTCATGCACCGGAACCAGAACCGACGGCCCGACTCTCACGCGACATTATCCCCGCCGCACCCTGACCGCAAGCGTTATCCCTCGCGGCGGTCGAATCTGGTTGCATTCGGCTCCCGCCGCCGCTACGCTTCTGGGTAGGAGATATTCCGTGAACAACGCCCTGCTACTTGCCGGCCTCATTCGACTTCTCGGCCTCCGCCGAGACAGTTCCGGGGTCCACGCTCAGTAGCGGCCACCGCCGCCACCCAAGCACCGACGGCCCCGGAACTGACCGAGTTCCGGGGCTTTTTTCGTTCACCCCTCCCAACAGGTGACCCGCCGATGACCCCGCCGACCGACCCGAACCGCGTGCTGGTGTTCGACACCACCCTCCGCGACGGCGAGCAAAGCCCCGGTTGCAGCATGAACCTGGCCGAGAAGTTGGAGATGGCCATCCAGCTCAAGAACCTCGGCGTGGACGTGATCGAGGCCGGGTTCCCCATCGCCTCGCCCGGCGACTTCGAGAGCGTGCGGGAGATCGCCCGGCAGGTCCACGGGCCGGTCATTGCGGGGTTGGCCCGGTGCAACGCCGCCGACATCGACCGCGCCGCCGAGGCGGTGAAGCCGTCGCCGAACCCGCGGGTTCATGTGTTCCTGGCGACGAGCGCCATCCACCGCGAGTTCAAGCTGAAGATGGACCGCGCCGAGATCATTAGGCGGACGGTGGAAGGGGTGAAGCGTGCCCGCGATCAGGTGGCCGACGTGGAGTTCAGCCCCGAAGACGCCAGCCGCACGGAGTTGGACTTCCTGGCCGAAGTGGTCGAGCGGGCGGTGGAAGCCGGGGCGACCACGCTGAACATCCCGGACACGGTGGGCTACGCCGTGCCCGAGCACTACGCCGCGATCATCCGGCACCTGAAGAAGACCGTCCGCGGTATCGACAAGTGCATCCTGAGCGTGCATTGCCACAACGACCTGGGGCTGGCGGTGGCGAACAGCCTGGCCGCGTTGAACGAAGGCGCGCGGCAGGTGGAGTGCACCATCAACGGCATCGGCGAGCGGGCCGGCAACACGGCGCTCGAAGAGGTCGTGATGGCCATGCGGACGCGGCAGGACCACTACGCCCTGACCACCGGCATCAACACGCAACTGCTCTTCCCGACCAGCCGCAAGCTGACCGCATTGACCGGGATGCAGGTGCAACGGAACAAAGCCATCGTCGGGCGGAATGCCTTCGCGCACGAGGCGGGCATCCACCAGGACGGCATGTTGAAGAACGCCAACACCTACGAGATCATGCGGCCGGACGACGTGGGCATCACCAAGACGGAACTGGTGCTGGGCAAGCACAGCGGGCGGGCGGCCCTGCGGGACCGCGTCGGGCACCTGGGGTACACGCTGAGCGACGAGCAACTGAACGGAGTGTTCGCCGCGTTCAAGAAGCTGGCCGACGCGAAGAAGGAGGTGTTCGACGCCGACATCGAGTCGCTCATCGAGATCGAACTGCAAGCCGGGTCGGAGGTGAAGAAGGTGTGGGCGCTGGTGGGGTTCACCAGCACGGCCGGCACCGGCTCGCAGACGAGTGCGGCCGTCAGCCTGAAGCACCGCGATGACCCCGACGGCCGAGTGCGGCGGGACGCGGCACCGGGCAACGGGCCGATCGACGCGCTGTTCAAAGCCATCAGCCGCGTGACCGGCGTGGAGGCGAAGGTGGTGGACTACCGCGTGCGGGCGCTGACGCAGGACATGGACGCGCTCGGCGAGGCCCACGTCGAAGTGGAACAGGGTGGCCGCCGCACGAGCGCCCGCGCCACCAGCATGGACGTGATCGAGGCGAGCGCGCTGGCCTACCTGGAAGTCATCAACCGCGTGCTGCAACAGCGGCAACGCGACCGCTTGAAGCCGACCGACAACGTGCCGCAGAACGTCGTCCCGGTGGCGTGACGTCTGGCCGGGAGCGCGGGCGTCCCGCCCGC
>JANNQE010000920.1:0-2978 GCA_031441625.1 Planctomycetia bacterium | reverse complement strand
TGCCGAGCGGCACCCGGACCAGAGTGCCGCTCGGCAAGCGGCACCTCGACTTCTACTTCGCGTCGTGGGCGAACGGGGCCTGGGTGCCGTCCGGGCGGGGGGGGAGGTCTCGCTGGGCGGACGCGGTGACGCCCAACAGGGCGACCACGCCGAGGGACAGCATCAACCCGGTAGTGCTGAGCACCAGACCGACAATGGCCAGCGGGCGGCTGCGGGACTGCAACCCGCCGAACCCGGTCACCAGCCCGCCCAGGGCGAACACCGCCCCCGCCCCGCAGCACAGGGCGGTGAACACCGACCCCAGGCCGAGCATGAGGGAGCTGATCGCCGCCCCGCGGCCGGGGCCGTCGGCCGACGGCGGGCGGTCGGGCGGCGGGGCGACCGGCTCGGCCACGAACGCCGTCCGGCACCGCCGGCACTCCCACTCCTTGCCGAGGTCGCGGTCGTCCGCCCGGTCGGGCGTGCCGCAGGTGGGGCATTCGATGCGAGGCATGGGTGGTCCGCGACTGGCGAGCGGGGGGCGTCAGCCCCCTGGTTTGCCCGGAACAACCAGCCTGCTCACGCGGGCCGCTCGCCGGGACTCATTCGCCAGTGTATGGGAAATCCCCCCGCCGCGTCCGCCGGCCGGGTGGCGTTCGCATACACCATCGTGGGGCCGCGCTTTCCGCCCGCCCGCTCTCAGGTGCCCGCGGACATGAGCGACTTCACGCAGCACAACCGGCCGATCCAGATTACTGTCGAGGGCGTGCCCGACGAGGGCGTCGCGATCACCGCCTTCCGCGGCACCGAAACCGTCTCCCGCCTGTTCCGCCACACGTGCGAGCTGTCCGTGCCGCACTCCTCCCCGCTCGAGTTCGGCCAGCTGCTCGGCAAGGCGGTGGTGGTGTCGGTGTACCAGGAGGCGGACCAGTGGCGGTACGTCCGCGGGCTGTTCTGCCGCGTCACCGAGACGGGGCGGGACGACCGCTTCAGCCTGTACGAGGCCGAACTCGTCCCCCCGCTCTGGCTGCTCACCCGCAACCGCCGCAGCCGCCTGTTCCAACACCAGACGACGGAAGAGATCATCCGCGAGGTGGTCGGCCAGCTGTACGACCTGGGCAGCGCGTTCAAGCTGGAAGGCACCTACCACCCGCGGAACATCTGCGCCCAGTACCACGAGTCGGACTTCGACTTCTTCAGCCGCCTGCTCGAAGAGGAGGGGTGGTACTACTACTTCACGTTCACCGAAGACCGGCACGACATCGTCATCGCCGACAACCCCCGCGGGCACCAGCCGGTGCCGGTGGCCGCCGAAATCAAGTTCGCCGCGGTGGACATGGCCGACGACGTCGGGCGGGTGACCAGTTGGACAAAGACGCAAGAACTCCGCACCGCCTCGTTCACCCTCACCGACCACTCGTTCGAGATGCCTCCCAACACGCTCGAGGTGGTCGAGACCGTCTCCGGCTCCGTCGCCGCCGGCACGGTGTCGCACCCGCTGCTGGCCGACGGCGACCCGCCGTTCGACGCCACGAACCACCCCGGCGGGTACGTGCGGTGGCGGGACGGCGTCGCCCCCGGCGGGGCCGACCGGCCGGACGACCTGAAGCACGTGTTCGACGACAACAAGCGGCTCGTGCGGGTGCGGGCCGAGGAGCACCTGGCCGGGGCCATCGAGATCGCCGCCGCCAGCACGTGCAGCCAGCTCACCCCCGGCCACACGTTCACCCTCACCGAACACGCGGACGCGAACGGCGAGTACGTCGTCACCACCGTGCGGCACCGCGGGCAGTTCGGCGCGGCCATGAGCGGCACGGGCGGGTCGGAGTACGCGAACACGTTCACGTGCATCCCCGCCGGGGTGGCGTACCGCCCGCCGCGGGAGACCCGCAAGCCGACCATCCACGGCACGCAGACGGCCGTGGTGGTCGGGTCGGACGGGGCCGAGATCGACCCGGACAAGTACGGGCGGGTGAAGGTGTGGTTCCGCTGGGACCCGGCCGGCCAGCGCGGGCTGGACAGTTCGTGCTGGGTGCGGGTGGCCACCCCGTGGGCGGGCAAGCAGTGGGGCATGATCCACATCCCGCGGGTGGGCGACGAGGTGGTGGTGGCGTTCGAGAACGGCGACCCGGACCAGCCGCTCATCGTGGGCAGCCTGTGGAACGCCGAGAACATGCCCATTTACAAGCTGCCCGACAACAAGACGCAGAGCGGCATCAAGACTCACAGCAGCACCGGCGGCGGCTCGCAGAACTACAACGAGATCAAGTTCGAGGACAAGAAGGGCGGCGAGCTGGTGGGCATCCACGCCGAGAAGGACATGAGCGTGACGGTGGAGGACAACTACACGGTGAGCATCGGGGCCGACCAGAAGGACGCGAAGAAGGCCGGCAAGTCGTCGTCCACCACCTACGGCGACACGTCGTACACCGTCACCAAAGGGGACTACGCCTTCACCGTCGCCACCGGCAAGGCCGAGTACACGGTCGAGGGGCTGGTGAAGGAGACGTTCAACACCACCCAGACGACGGTGGTGAAGAACGAGATCGACATCAGCTCCACCGCGGCGTTCATCCACCTGACCTCGCCGACCGAGATCCTGCTGACCGTCGGCAAGAGTTTCGTCTCGATCACCCCGGACACCATCACCCTGCACGCCTCCAAGATCCACTTCGAGGGGGGGGTGGAGATCACCGGCAAGGCGACGCTGGTGAAGTTCGAGGGGACGGACAAGTTCGAGGCGCTCGCCCCGCAGGTGGCGGTGGACGGCAAGACGGCCGCGGTGTTCCAGTCGTCCGGCGGGAGGGCCGACTTCCTGGCGTCGAGCAAGGCCACACTGAGCGGGTCGAAGAGCGAGTCGGTGGTGTGCGGGCAGGGCAAGGTGGCCGTGACCGGGACGGCCGTCAACTCCACCGCGAGTGGCGTCCACGAGATCGTCGGCGCGCTGGTGAAGATCAATTAAGTAGGGTGGGTCCAGCGGGCGCTTCGCCCGCGCCGAC
>JANNQE010000919.1:0-3083 GCA_031441625.1 Planctomycetia bacterium | reverse complement strand
GCGGGCGGGACGCCCGCGCTCCCGGCCGAACAGAAAGAGCGGGCCGGGGTTACCGGCCCGCTCGGGGGTCACGTCGTCACCGTTACTTGGCAACACCTTCGGACAGGTCGAAGCTGGCCCGGTCGGACCCGCCGCTCTTGTCCTTGTTGTCGCGGTTCACCATCGCGTACTCGATCTTGGTGTAGTTGAGCGATAGGCTCTCCATCGGGGTGCCGCTGGCGCCGTGCCCGCTGATGCTGTAGCTGGAGATGAGGGCGTTCTCCAGGGTGATGGTCAGGTACTTCTCCACCTTGTCGCCCTCGGTGCGGCAGAAGTCGATGACCACCTTCTTCCCCTCACCCGACAGGGACGCCTTGAACAGGTTGACACTCGCCTTGCACAGCGTCTTGGTGCCGACGATCTCGGACAGGCTCGGGGCACCGGCCGAACGGTTCTTCCCCTTGCCGGTCGCGGTCTCGATGTGGCGGTGCGCGCCGACCTGGCACGACTCCAGCTCGATCCAGTCCACGTGACCCTTCTCCGTCACCGACCCCTTGATCCCGTCGTAGCTCAGATAGATCGGCATCGTCCTTCTCCAGATTGGGTGTGAAGATCGCGGCGGGGGTTGTTGGTTGTTGTGTCCGCCGCGTGTCTTTCCATCGGGGTAATGCGAACCGGCGGGGGGGGCCGGACACGGAATCCGAATTTCCCCCGCCCGCCTCACGGTCACTGCCCGCCGAGCTGCTTGGCCACCATCCGCAGCGAGATGTCCACACTCTCCAGTTGGAAGTGTGGCCGCATGTGCGCCACCGCCTTGTACGACCCCGGCTGGCCGGCCACCTCCACCACCTTCACCTGCGCCGACGCCAGCGGGTACTTCGCCTTCATCTCGTCGCCCGCCCCCTCCGGGTTGCCGAGCACGTAGTTGTTGATCCAGCGGTTCAGCCAGTTCTCCAACTCCGCCCGCTCCATGTACGACCCCACGCGGTTCCGAACCATCACCTTCAGGAAGTGGGCGAACCGGCTCATGCACAGCTGCAAGTTGAACTTGCTGCTGAGGATGGCGTTCGCCGTCGCCTCCGGGCGGTCGTACTTCTTCGGCTTCTGGCAACTGGTGGCGGACATGAAGGCGGCGAACGGCTTGTCTTTGCAGTGGATGAGGGAGAGGAAGCCGAGCTTCTCCAACTCCTGCTCGCGGCGGTCGGTGATGCTCACCTCCGTTGGGCACTTCATGGCCACGTCCCCGTTGTCCGTCGGGAAGGTGTGCACGGGCAGGCCTTCCACCTTGCCCCCGCCCTCCACCCCGCGGGTGCGGGCCATCCACCCGTACTTGGCGAAGGCGTCCGTCACCTTGGCGGCGTACGTCCACGACGAGTTCATCCACAGGTACTTGTCGTGGTTGGTGCCGTCCGTGTTCTCCTCGAAGTTGAACTCGGCCACCGGCTTGAAGTTGGCCCCGTACACCTCGCGGCCGAGCACCCGCGGGCAGGTGAGGGCGACGTACCGCGAGTCCTCGCTCTCGCGGAAGGCCTCCCAGTTGGCGTAGTCCGGGCCGGTGAAGATCTTGGCCAGGTCTCGCGGGTCGGCCAACTGCGAGAAGCGGTCCATGTTGAACGCCTTGGGGGAAACGGCCGACACGAACGGGGCGAACGCCCCGGCCGCCACCCCGGACAGGCCCTGGAGCACCTTCATGTCGGTGCTCCGCCGCACGTCGAAGTCGTAGTCGCCCACCAGCAGGCCGAACGGGTTGCCGCCGAGCACCCCGTACCCCTCCTCGTACACCTTCTTGAACATCTGCGACTGGTCGAACTCCTCCGCCTTCTCCAGGTCGGCGCGGATCTCGTCCTTCGTCACGTTCATCACTTTCAGTTGCAGGGTGGTGCTGGTCTCGGTGTTCGACACCAGGTGGTGCATCCCCCGCCACGTGCCTTCCAGCTTCTGGAACTTCTCGTGGTGCAGGATCTCGTTCACCTGCGAGGTCAGCTTGGTGTCGATCTCCTTGATCCAGTACTTGATGTTGGTCTCGGCGTCCTTCGACACCGTCTGCCCCTGGGTGATGGCCTTGACGAAGTTGTCCAGCGCGCTCATCCCCCGCTGGCGGGCGGCGGCGTCGTCCGACACCTTCATCGTGTCCAGCATCTTGCTCAGCATGTCCTGGCCGATCAACTCTTCGGTGACGGCACCGGGGGCCGCCGCCGCTTGTTCCGCTGCCATGAGAGGGGACCTTGTGTGGGGGGGGAGGGGATGGGTCTGGCGAGCGGCGGGCGTCAGCCCGCTGTTCCTGGTGAACCGGCGGCGTCAGCCGCCTGGGTGGTATCACCCGCGGTTCACCCGAACAGCCCGCTCACGCGGGCCGCTCGCCCGGAGGTCACTTCGCCTCGGCGCTCTTCTTCTCGTAGGCGTCGATCACGTCCTTGAGCATCTTCTCGAGGGCGTCGTTCCCCTCCATCTTGCCGAGCAGCTCGGTCAGCTTGTTCCGCATCTGGAGCAGCTCGTTCAGGGCGGGCACCTGCTGGGCCACCTGCCCCGGCTCGAAGTCGGACAACTGGCGGAACTTCAGCTCCACGTTCAGCTGCTCGTCCGGGTTGTCGCCCAGCTTGTTGGCCACGCGGAAGGCCACCCGCGGGGCCGCCTTGGCCATCACCTGGCTGAAGTTGTCGCGGTCGATGCTGGCGAACGTCCGCTGCTTGAGCGGCTTGAGCGGGTCGCTCGGCATGCCCGACAGGTCGGCCATCACGCCCACCACGAACGGCAGCTCGAGGACCGGCTCGGCCCCTTCCGTCTCGACGGTGTAGTCGATCCGCACACGCGGCGGGCGGACCCGCTTCAGTTTTTCGTGGTAACTCTCGGACATGGCAGGCACCTCGGCGGTGAGGGGGATGGTGAAACTGTATCACGACCGGGTGGAAGTCTCAACGGGTCGCCCGGCGGGGCGCGCAGTCCCCTTACCTGTATTGATGCGAACTCGCGGGCGTTTTCCGACGCACCGGCCGCGGAATTGGGCGGAAAAGGGCGGAAAAGGGCGGACGCTTCGCGGTGTGGCGAGCCGGGAGCGTGAGCGACCGGAGCGATTCAAACTCCGGTCGCTCACGCTCCCGGCTCGC
>JANNQE010000918.1:0-16534 GCA_031441625.1 Planctomycetia bacterium | reverse complement strand
GCCGTGAGGCCGCTGTTGCTGCTGTGAACAGCGGCCTCACGGCCGACGCTCGCCAGGAATGCCAAAATCGGGAGGCACGCCTGCCCGTCACTCCGCCTTGCCCCAATTCCCCCGCCCGGCTATAACCGCGTGCTTTGTGTGACCGACCGCCGCGGGCCGAAAATGCGCAACTTCCTCCGTGTCCTCCGCCTGTCGTGGCAGTACCGCACGCGACTCATCATCTCGGTCGTCGCCGCGCTGATGGCCGCCATGTGCTGGAGCCTGAACATCTCGGCGGCGTACCCCATCCTGAAAGTGCTGTCCAGCAACGAGAGCCTGCACACGTGGGTGGAGAAGCAGATCGCCCACTACGAGAAGGAAGGGAGCGACGAGACGGTGCTGCGGAAGCAGGAGATGCTGCGGCAGGAGAAGGCCGTACTGGACGCCACCCCGTCCGCCCCCGACCGCGAGAACACCCTGCGGCGGAACGCCGCCGAACAGGCCCGCCTGGGCAAAGACCAGGCCGAGGCGAACGAGAAGGCGTCCCAGTACCACTGGCTGAAGACGGCCGCCATCCAGTACCTGCCGAACGACCCGTTCAAGACGTTCGGGTGGATCATCTTCGCCCTGGTCATCGGCATCGCCGTGAAGGGCGTGTTCGAGTTCATTCAGGAGTCGATCGTCGGCACGGTGGTGCAGCGGACCCTGTTCGACTTCCGCAACCAGTTCTTCCGCCGCGCCCTGCACCAGGATTTGAAACAACTCGGCGAGACCGGCCCGGCCGAGCTGATGGCCCGCATGACGAACGACGTGGAGCACCTGGGCACCGGCATGAAGATGCTGTACGGGCGGGTGATGCTCGAGCCGCTCAAGATGGTGGTGAGTCTGGTGTGCGCGTGCGTCATCAGTTGGCAGCTCACGCTCATGTTCGTGGTGGTGGTGGCGGTCGCCGTGTACGCCCTGAACCGGGTGAGCAAGGCGATGAAGCGGGCCGCCCGCAAGGTGCTCGAGCGGATGACCGAACTGTACCGCGTGCTGCGGGAGGCGTTCGACGGGCTGCGGGTGGTGAAGGCGTTCACCGGCGAGAGCCGCGAGCGGCGGCGGTTCCGCGCGGCCAACGAGGACTACTACAAGCGAACCGTGCGGGTCATCAACATCGACGCGGCCGTCGGGCCGGTGCTGGAAACGCTCGGCGTGCTGGCCGTCGGGATGGTGCTGCTGGGCGGCGCGTACCTGGTGCTGGCCAAGCGCACCGACCTGTGGGGCGTGCCGATGCTGAGCGAGCCGATCGGCCCCGAAGCCCTGCTCACCCTGTACATGCTGCTGGCCACCATCGCCGACCCGGTGCGGAAGCTGAGCAGCGTCTGGACGAAGACGCAATCCGGCATCGTGGCGGCCGACCGCATCTTCGCCCTGTACGACCGCGTGCCGGCCGTGGGGGCGAACGCCGACGGGCCGGTGGTGCCCAAGCACGCCGAGACCGTCACGTTCAAGAACGTCAGCTTCAGCTACCTGCCCGGCCGCTCCGCGCTGAACGACGTGACGCTGGAAGTGACCGCCGGCGAGACGGTCGCGCTGGTCGGCCCGAACGGGTGCGGGAAGACCACGCTGCTCGGGCTGCTGCCGCGGTTCTACGACCCCGACCACGGCGAAATCCTGATCGACGGCGTGCCCCTGCACTCGGCCAACTTGCGAAGCCTACGGAAGCAGATCGGCCTGGTGACGCAGGACACGCAACTGTTCGACGACACCATCTTCGCCAACATCGCGTTCGGCCGACCGGGGGCGACACAAGAGGAGGTGGAAGCGGCGGCTCAGGCGGCGCACGCGCACGAGTTCATCGCCGACATGCCGCAAGGGTATCTGACCCGCACCGGCGACATGGCGGCCAGCCGGCTGAGCGGCGGGCAGAAGCAGCGGCTGGCACTCGCGCGGGCCATCCTCCGCGACCCGCGGATTCTCATTTTGGACGAGTTCACCAGCCAGATCGACGGGGAGAGCGAGGCGAAGATCCACGAGGCGCTGCGGACGTTCGTGAAGGGCCGCACCACGTTCCTGATTACGCACCGCCGCAGCACGCTGGAGCTAGCCGACCGCATCATCGTGATGGACGGCGGGCGGATCGTGGCCACCGGCACGCACACCGACCTGCTGGTGACCAGCAGCACCTACCGCCGCCTGTACGACGCCCAGCCGAGCGAGGGTAAAAGCGCGGCGTGAGGGCGCGAGTGATCCGGAGGGAACCCGTGGCCAGGAAGACGGCGATGACTCCGGAAGATGCGTTCCTGGCGGCGATCAGTGCGGCCCCGCAGGACATGCTCCCGCGGTTGGTGTATGCCGACTGGCTGGACGAGCGGAACGACCCCCGTGCCAGCTACCTACGGTTCGAGGTGGAGCGGCATCGCGCGGAACTGGTGAGCAAGTCATTGGAGCCAGCCGCACTGGCGCGGCTCGGTGGGTTGGAAGACACGCTCGATTTGGACTGGTTCCGCAAGGTGGCAATCACGGATTGCCCTCACGACAGCGGTTTCATCTTCTCACGCTTCTGGCGGGCGTTGGCGAGCTACGGCGGGAGCCACCGGCGGATGCGGGAACACCTGGAAAGTATTCCGGAGGATCAACTCCGCTTCTTGGCCGAGCAGTTCCAGGACGCCACCGGTCATGTGGACCCCAGCATGTTGGAAGAGTTCTGGGTATATAGCAGGCGTGAGTGGTCGGAAGATTCGGGAGGGCGGTTCGCCGCCTGGGTGGTGATGCAGGGCGAAACGCCCTACGACGACGTGCGGTCACAGCCGGAGCAGATCGAGCAGTTCAACGACCAGCACGAGGCGGCGGAGCTCGACCGCAGAAGGCGAGATGACATCAACCGCCGCCGGAAGCCGGGGCCGTCGCGCGAGACCGAGGCGGACCGAATCCAATTCCAGGAGTCACGCCTCGACTACGTCGCGATGGAAATCTACTACGACCGCCACGGCCGCGAGTTGCCGATGTTCGGCGGGTGAACGAACAGGATACTTGGGACCAGGGATCAACGCCGGAACCTGTTATTGATCGTCAGGAAAGGAAAGCCAGTGGGAGTGGCCCACAGCCCGAAGGGCTGAGAGCGCTCTGCCCAGGGCAACGCCCTGGGTTCATCGTCCCAACCACCCCGCAGCCTGAAGGGCTGCGAGCCGGGGGATCGTCGTGCCCCAATCGCTCGCCCGCGTCCTGGTGCATCTGGTGTTCAGCACCAAAAACCGCGAACCGCTGCTGACCCCGGTCTTCCGCGGGCGGATGTTCGAGTACCTGGGCGGGACGCTCTCGGCCATCGACTGCCCGCCGGTGCTGGTGGGCGGGGTGGCCGATCACGTTCACGCGCTGTTCGTCCTGGCGAGGACGGTCTCGCTCAGCAAGGCGGTCGAGGAGGTTAAGAAGGGGTCGTCGAAGTGGGCGAAGGAGCACGTCCACCCGGCGTTCTACTGGCAGAGCGGGTACGGAGCATTCTCCGTCAGCCCGCCCGACGTTGATGCCGTGCGGGAGTACATCGAGCGGCAAGAAGAGCACCACCGCGAGCGGACGTTCCAGGACGAGTTCCGCGAGTTGTGCCGGCGGCACGGGACGGCGTGGGACGAGCGGTACGTGTGGGATTGACGGCTCGCAGCCCTTCAGGCTGCGTGGGGTTGCGGTTCCCCACCCAGGGCGTTGCCCTGGGCTGAGCGCTGTCAGGCCTTCGGCCTGATATGTCGCTGCCCGCTCCGCGGGCGGTCTGATTCCGCCCGCGGAGCGGACAGCGACTCCCGCCGCACCTGCGATAGCGACATGAGAACTACGGCGGGGGCGTCGCGGCCGGTGGCGGTTCGGTCAGGCCGGCGGGCGGCTCACTGGACGGTGGGGGTGTCGGGGCCGGCGCGGTGTTCGGTCGGGGCGGCGGCGAGGAGCGCCCCGCGGTCGATGCCCTTCTTCTTCAGCTTCGTGTGCAGGGTGTCGCGGCTGATGCCCAGCACGCGGGCCGCCTGGCTCACGTTCCCGGCCGTCTGCCGCATCGCCTTCACGATCGCCCACTCCTCGATGTCGTCCATGTCCAGGCTGGCCGGCGCGTCGGTGGCCACCACCGCCACGTCCGGCAACGGGCCGAGGTGCAGCAGGTCGGAGTCGATCACGTCGCCGTCGCTCATCACCGCCCCGCTCTCCAGGATGGCCCGCAGTTGGCGGACGTTCCCCGGCCACGAGTAGGCGATCAGCTTCCGCTCGGCGGCGGCCGACAGGCGGAGCGGCTTGCGGAGCTGCTGCGAGATGCGTTCGAGGAAGAAGCGGGACAGTTCGGTGATGTCCTCGGCGTGCTCCCGCAGGGGCGGCACCTTCACCGTAATGACCCGCAGGCGGAACAGCAGGTCCTGGCGGAACCTGTTCGCCCGCACCTCGGCTTCCAGGTCGCGGTGGGTGGCGGCCACCACCCGCACGTCCACGTTCACCTCGCGGCTGCCCCCCACCGGGCGGAACGACTTGCCCTCGATCACGCGGAGCAATTTCGCCTGACATTCGAGCGACAGGTCGGCCACCTCGTCCAGGAACAGGGTGCCCTCGTCGGCCTGCTCGAACATGCCGGGGTGGTCGCGGTCGGCCCCGGCGAACGCCCCCTTGCGGTAGCCGAACAACTCGGCTTCGAGCAGCGTCGGGGCGATGGCGGCACAGTTCACCACCACCAGCGGGCCGTTCGCGCGGGGGCTGTGGCGGTGCAAGGCGAGGGCGACCAACTCTTTGCCCGAGCCGGTCTCTCCGGTAATCATCACGGTGAACGGGAGTGGCGCGGCCCGGCCGATCTGCATCCGCAGGTTCATCATGGCCGAGCTGTCGCCGATCAACTCGTCGGCCACGGGGGCCGACCCGCGGAGCCGCAGGTTCTCGGCTTCCAGCTTGCGGCGGTGGCGGAGCGTTTCCAACGCCGGGGCGAGGAACCCGCCGACCGCTTCGAGGAAGTGGACGTCCCGTTCGGTGAAGCTGCGGCCGGTGCGGTAGGCGTGAATGGCGGCGAGCGGCTCGCCGGCGTACCCGCCGACGGGCAGGCAGACGGCGTCGGTGAACGAGGCCAGACTGCCGGCCGACGACACGCCGACGGCCGCGTCGCCGAACAGCCACACGCGGTTGCGGGTGGTCCGCACCTGCTCGGTCAGCCGCTTGCTCAGGGTCACGTCCACCGGCACCCGCTCGGGCATGACCATCTTCGGCATCGGGTCGGACGGGTCGAGGCCGAGGTAGCCGACGAACGTGGCCGACGTCTGGTTCAGCATGGTCCGCAGCGACAGGCGGATGAGCTCTTGCGCGTCGTGCGAACTGATGGCGGCGGTCATGAACTTGACCAGCGCGGCCATCTCGTCCAGTCGCAGGCTGGTGTCGTCGTCGTTCGCCGGCACGGTGACGGGCTGGGGCAGCTCGCGGGTGGTGCCGGTCGTCACGCGGGTCATGCGGGCCGGGTCGAGGGTGACCGACCCCCCGCCGGCGGCGGCGTGGATCGGGTTCGGGGTGGCGTCGGTGATGCCGGCGGTCGGCGGCAGCACGGTGCCGACGGTGAACCGGAAGCGGGTGTTGCCGATCATCAGTTCGGCCCCTTCGGTCAGTTCGCCCGCGCCTTCCAGTTTGCCGTTGGCCAATTTGCTCCCGTTCAGCCCGAAGTCGCGGACGTACCACTTGCGGTCTTCGAAGTACACTTTGGCGTGCAGCCGCGACACCAGGTCGTCGCGGATGACGAACGAGTTGTCGCGGCTCCGCCCGATGATGACGGTGTTGCCCGGCACCAGTTCCAGGGTGCTCGGGGTGCAATCACCGGATTCGACGGTCAATCTGGCTCGCATGTCGGTTGCCTGGGCGCACGGGAAAAGACGAGATCGACGGTGCGGGGCGTGACGGCTACCATAGCACAAGATAGGGCAGATGAGATTCAGTGCCGACCGAAGTCACGCCACCGCGCGAACCGTTCTACGGACGAACATACTCTCATCCTGGAAATTACAATAGCCCGATCCGAGATCTCACTTCCAAGAAATCCGAAAAATCGGACACTCCGAGGAGAATTACGCCGTGGAGACGAAAATTGAGGGCCGGGCATATGTGCTGGGCGATAACGTGGACACCGACCAGATCATCCCCGCCCAGTACCTGACGTACAACCCGGCCATCCCGGAGGAGTACCGCATGTTCGGCAAGTACGCCCTGATCGGCGTGCCGAACGACCAGGCCGGGCTGCCGAAGGGGCACCAGCCGTTCCACCCGCCGGGCGGGGACGGGTTCGTGTCGCCGTACACGTTCGTCATCGGCGGCAAGAACTTCGGGTGCGGGAGCAGCCGCGAGCACGCCCCCGTCGCCCTCGCCGCGGCCGGCATCAAGGCCGTCATCGCCGAGTTCTACGCCCGCATCTTCTACCGCAACAGCGTGAACGGCGGCTACCTCACCCCGGTCGAGAGCGAGGGGCGACTGTGCGACCGCGTGGCCACCGGCGACCTGCTGCGGCTCGACCTGACCGCCGGCACACTGGAGAACGCCACCACCGGTGAGACGTACCGGGTGAAGCCGCTCGGCGAGGTGCTGCCCATCGTCGAGGCCGGCGGCATCTTCGAGTACGCCCGCCGCCAGGGGATGCTGGAAGCGGGAACGCAGTGACCCGGTGACGCAGGGTATACTGACGGCACACGAACCGCGGAGGGGAGGCGATGGCGTTCACCGACTACCGAAGCATCGACGACGTGCTGAGGAAGCACAAGCTCCGGTTGATCGCCGAAGAGGTGCTCCCACCGGCCGCGGACGCCCCGCCGTTCGACGAGCATTTCCTGCGGGAGATCACCCTCAGCCTGCACTACCTCCGTCCCGGCCGGTCGTCCGAGATCGGGTCCGGCGAAATCCTCCTGTTCCCCATCCTGCGGGAGGTGTGGAAGTCGTACCGGGAAGACCTGTGCCTGTTCACCCACGAGGAACTGGCCTACGACGACGACCTCCGCGGAGTGCCGGACTACTTCGTCTGCCCGCTGTCCGAGTACGGCCGCATCCCGGACGTGCCGTATCTGTTGGTGGCGGAGGCGAAACTCGACGACTTCGACCGCGCCTGGGGGCAGTGCGGGGCGGCCATGCTCGCCGCCCAGAAGTTGAATCAGACACCCGACGTGCCGGTGTACGGCATCGCCACCAACGGCCGGGCGTGGGAGTTGGGGGCGCTGCTCGGCCGCGAGTTCACCCTGGATCAGCGGTCGGTGGCGGTGGGCGACATGGCCACCCTCGGGCAGACGCTGCACGCCGTCTTCCGCGCCGTCCACGCCCAGGCCGTCGCCCACCGCCGCACCCTCACCCCCACCGCGTGAGGAGTGGTCCACCCGCAACTCACCACCTGGGATGCGGGAAGTGTGAATCCGGTGACCGATGTGGCGGGGTACACTGACGACACACGAACCGCGGAGGGGCGACCGATGGCGTTCAACAACTACACGTGCGTCGATGACGTGGTGAAGCGGCACCGGCTGACCTACATCCAGGGGCTGCTCCTGCCGCCCGACCCGACCGCCCCGCTCGCGAGCGACCACTTCCGCGAGGAGTTGGCGTTCAACCTGCGGATGCTCCCGGTCGGCCGGTCCGAGACCGGCACCGGGGAAGTGCTGCTCTTCCCCATCCTGCGGGAGGTGTGGAAGCCGTACGCGAAGGAACTCGCACTGTTCACCCACGAGGGGTTGACGTTCGACGACGACTTGACCGGCACCCCGGACTACTTCGTGTGCAAGGTGAGCGAGTTCGGGCAGACCATTCCCGACGTGCCGGTGCTCCTCGTCGCCGAGGCCAAGTTGGACGACTTCGAGAAAGCCTGGGGGCAGTGCGGGGCGGCCATGCTCGCCGCCCAGAAGTTGAACCAGTCGCCCGACGTGCCGGTGTACGGCCTCGCCACCAACGGCGGCTCCTGGCAGTTCGGGGTGCTGCTCGGCCGCGAGTTGACGGTGGACCCGAACGCCACGTCCCTGTCCACCCTGGACGTCCTGTTCCAGCGGTTGCACGCCGTCTTCCGCGCCGTCCACGCCCAGGCCGTCGCCCACGTTCGCGCCCAGACCGCGTGAGGTGACCCGTGCTGCTCGCCGAGATTCACGGCAAGACCGTGCGCGAAGCCCGCGACGCCGAGGACTACCTCACCTCCGCCGTGTTCGGGCACCTGCGGTACGTCCCGCCGGCCGTCTTCTGGCCCGAGTTGTTCGCGGCAGCCGGTCTCGTACTGCCCGCCGGTGCGACACATCTGGACGTGCAATTCTGGCCCCGCACCGAGTGCGGCGGTGAACCCGACTTGATCCTGACATTCAAGTACCCCGACTCGCCGGCGCTGGTGGTCGTCATCGAAGTCAAACTCTGGTCGGGCAAGAGCGGTGTGGGCGAACGCGACCAACTGATCCGCTACCTCCGCGGGGTGCCGGGCGCACTGCTCGTCTACCTCACACCGGGTGACCCGTTCGCCGAGATCGCCGACAGTTTGGGAACGCTGATCGCCCGACCCGACGACCGACACCGGCTGTTCGGCCTGCGGTGGCAAACACTTCAAGACATCGCTCGTCGCACCGCCGCCACCGCACCCCCGCCGGCCGACCTGATCTTGCGCAACGTGGCCGAGTTCCTCCACCGCCTCGGGCTGAGCGGGTTCGACGGGTGGAAAGGCTATCCCGACCTGTCAGACCTCACGCCGACCCGTGCACCGTGGGCCACGCTCTTCCGCGCCATCCCGAACCTGACCATCACCCCCACACCCGCCCGGTGGACCCATGCCCCCTGACTACGGCAAACAGATCGGCAAAGCGTTCGAAGCCATCCGTCAACTCCATCAAGATGTGAGCCGGTTGCTCACCGACGTGGCCGCGAAGTTGGGGGACCGGCGGGTGAATCAGAAGTCGGTGATCATGGAGACGAGTTGGCTGCTGAACCAGCCGAACAGGTGGATGCCGTTCTATGTGACGCTCACCTCGTCGGGTGGCGAACTGCCGCCGGGCGAGGTGGAGTTGGTGATGGTGTTCTTCTGGGCGGAGGGTGACCGTCCGAAAGAGCCGCACTTGATCCTGGGCCGTGTGCGGTACAAGATGCCGCCCGACATAAAGCTGTGGGATCTCGGCCCGGCCTGCTTCGAGTGGGGAGCACCGATCCAACCGGGAGTCGTGAAGCGGGTGACGCCGCCCGACCACGACCGCATCGAGTGCGTCACTTTCGCCGCCGCACCACTGTTCAGCATCGCCTCCGTGGACGACGTGCTGAAGTTGATGGAGGAAGTGCGAAAGCGGGCAGCGCAAGGCTGACGCTCACCTGTCACATTTTTCTGGTGCGTTCGGGCCGCCGATTTCGCATGGTGGTGTGACACCCGCCCCGCGGAGCGCACCGCCGTGACCGACGAATCCCTCTTCGCCGCCGCCCTCGAACTGCCCGCGGCCGAACGCGCGGCAATCCTGAAGGCGAATTGCCCCGACTCGGCGATCCGCAAACAGGTGGCACAGTTGCTCGCCGCGGCGGACGCCAGCAACCCGCTCGACCGCCGCCCGGCGGACATCGAACAAACCATCCACCGCACGCAGGCCCCACCCGAACCGACAGCATCCGTGGGCGATCGCGTCGGGCCGTACAAGCTGCTCGAAAAGATCGGCGAGGGGGGCATGGGCGAGGTGTGGGTGGCCGACCAGCTCGAACCGATCAAGCGGCGGGTGGCGGTCAAGCTCATCAAGGCGGGGATGGACAGCCGTAGCGTCCTCGGTCGCTTTGAAGCGGAACGCCAAGCCCTGGCGGTGATGGATCACCCGAACATCGCCAAAGTGCTCGACGCCGGCCGACCTTACTTCGTCATGGAGTTGGTGAAGGGCACGCCGATCACCGAGTTCGCCGACGCACGCAAGCTGACCACCAAACAGCGCCTCGAACTGTTCGTGCCGGTCTGCCAGGCGATCCAGCACGCCCACATGAAGGGCATCATCCACCGCGACATCAAGCCGGGCAACGTGCTGGTGGCGTTGCACGACGAAACCCCCGTGCCCAAGGTGATCGACTTCGGGGTGGCGAAGGCGGTCGGCCAGCAGCTCACCGACAAGACCATCTACACCGGCTTCGGGGCGCTCGTCGGCACGCCGACGTACATGGCGCCGGAGCAGGCGACGTTTAATCAACTCGACGTGGACACGCGGGCCGACGTGTACGCCCTCGGGGTGCTGCTGTACGAACTGCTCGCCGGCAGCCCGCCCATCGAGAAGGACCGGCTGAAGAAGGCGGCACTCGACGAGGTGCTGCGGATCGTGCGGGACGAAGAACCGCCGCGACCCAGCCAGCGGCTCAGCACCAGTCAGGCGAAGGCGACCATTGCCGCCACCCGCGGGAGCGAGCCGGCCAAGCTGTCGCAGTTAATGAAAGGCGAGCTCGACTGGATCGTGATGAAGGCTCTGGAGAAGGACCGCACCCGCCGGTACGACACCGCCAACGGCTTCGCTGCCGACGTGCAACGCTACCTGAGCGGCGAACAGGTGCAGGCCGTACCCCCGAGTTTGGGATATCGCGTGCACAAGTGGTGGCGGAAGAACCGCACCGCCGGGCTGGTGGCCAGCACGTTCGCCCTTTTGCTGACCGTCGGCATTGCCGTGGCGACCGTGCTGGCGGTGCGGGCGAGCGACGCCGAGCGGGTGGCGAAGGAGAACGCGGAGCGGGCGAACCAGAACGCCAGCACCGCCCAGCAAGCACAGGAGCAGGCACTGGCCGAACGCAACGCCGCCGTCATCGCCCGCGAGCAGCAGGCGGCCGACCAGTACCTCGCCGACATGCAACTGCTGCCGTCGGTGTTCGAGAAGGGGAACGGCACCGACGTGAATGCCATCCTCGCCCGCCACCTGCCCAAGCCCGATTCCCCCGACCGCCGTAACTTCGAGTGGAACTACTGGAACCGGCAACTGAACAGCGAGACCCGCAGCCTGCAACTGACCGGCGCGACCTTTCCCAGTACGGCGCAATGGACTGCCAGCGAGGACGGCACCAAGGTGGCCTGCTTCGCCCCGCCGTCACGATCCGTGGCAGAGGCCCCGCCAGTGCCCACTCTCACCGTCTGGGAGTTGCCCTCCGGCCGCAAACTGCTCACCCACACCCTCCCGTATGAACCGGACGACCGAGCGCCGGGTGAACGCACAACCTTCTCCATCTTGCCCCCGAAGTTCAGCCCGGACGGGAAGCGGATCGCTGTAGGTTTCGGTTTCAATCTGGCCGTGGGTCAGCAGATCGTAGACCGGCGGGAGGGGCCGCTCGTCGCCTTGGATGTGGCGACCGGAAAGGTGCTACTGGAAACCAAGCATCGGAGTACGTGGATCCGCGGGAGCCTATCATTCAATCGGGACGGAACCCGGCTAGAGCTTGCGGGCATCGGGCCTGCGAGCCAGAACACACTCACGCGGGTCTACGACCTGGACAATCCGACAGTTGTCCCGCTTCAGATCCTGGCGGGGCCGGACAACCCCACCTCGGAGGTGCGTTGGCGGCTGATTCACCCCGATGGCAAATCCGTGGTCGTCGGCCGACTTCTCCGGCCTGGGTCGTTCACCGCGGTCGATGCCCTCGCCGGCGTCGCGTCGTCCGCCGACGTGACCCAGGTGGTCGAAATCCGCGACCTGGAAACCGACGAGGTGAAACGCTGGTGGCCGATGCGGAATGGCGTTGCCGATAGGGCAGTGATCTCGGGCAACGGCGAACGGCTTGCCGCGTGGGTCCGCGCCTACGACTGGACGAACCCAGGGGAGCTGAACCGCACACGTGGGGCGGCACCGAGCGATCTGCGGCCGCGGGTGAAAATTTGGGACACCGCCAACGGCAAGGAACTCGGCGAGTGGGTGGTGCCCGACTCCATTCTGGCCACTTCGGCCAGCTCGTTGACCTTCTCTCCCGACGGCTCGCGCTTGGTAGTGGAATTGCGTTCGGTGGCCGGCGGCCTGGGCAGCCTCCGCCAACTCGTGGTGCTGTCCGGCACCACCGCCGGCTTCTTCTCCGAACTCATCGGTGCTCCGTCGGGAGTCACGTCGTCCCCCGTCATCAGCCGGGATGGGACACGGTTGCTCAAGGCGTGGGACGACACCCTGTACGCCTGGAACACCAACTCGGGCGAACTCCTAAGAACGGTTCGCACCAGCGGCGCGGCGTTCCGGGCGTTCGGCACCACCGACAACGGCCGCTCACTCTGGGCGGTCGATTCCTTGGGGAAAGTGCGGGAGTGGAGCCTTCGTCCGCCCGACCCGCTGACGGTGCAGTACACGGCCGCGAGCAGCTTCAGTTCGCCGACACTCAGCCCCGACGGCACGCGGATCGGGCTGCTGGTCGCGTCGGACGAGGACGCGCGATCATCCCGCGGCTTCCGGTGGGAGATCGCGGACACCGCCGGCAAGCTGCTGCACACCCTCACCCCGCCGAAAGAAAGCGCGGCGTGGCGGGCGTCGGACGGGGCATCGATGCTCACCGCCTTCAGCCGGCGGGCGGAGCGGGCCTGCATGATTTACCGCCCCCCGCAGACAACCGGCACCGACCCCGTGACCGGCGGCCCGGACAGGATCAACCTGAACCCCCGCGGCCTGCCGGAACTGACCGTGTGGGATTCGGCGACCGGCAACGTGCTGATGCACCAACCGCTCGACGGCGTCGAAGCGTTCACCAGTCGAAGGAGGGGCGTCCCCACGACCAGCAGGGAGGTGTACCACATGGCGTTCGCCCCGGACGGGAAGACGGTGGCGCTGGCCAACTGGCTCAAGGCGAAGGAGGACGACAACGGCGTCCGGCTGTTCGACGCGGACACCGGCCGCGAGCGGCCGCAGCTAGGTGTGCCAGCCGGCGCGCGGGTCGCCGGGATGACCTTCGACCCCGCCGGCGACCACATCGCCGCCGTGGTGGTGAACCTGGATACGACGGAACGCCCGGCCACCGCCACCGTAACGTTGATGATCTGGGACACGGCCAGCGGTAAGCAACTCGTCGCCGAGCCACTCGCCGCCGGGCGGCAGTTGGTCTCCACCAACGCCGAGGGCACCTCGGCGGTACTGGCGTGGAGTCCGAAGAACGATCAGCTCGCCGTCTCCGTCACGGCACTCGCCGACGACCTGTTCACCCTCCGCGACGCCAACACCGGCAAGGCGGTGGCGACTCCGGAGTTGCCCAGCGGACGGTTCGGCGCGCGTACCCCGGTGCCGAGTGTCATGGCGTTCCACCCCGACGGCACTCGCCTCGCCATCCTGCTGAGAGACGGACGGCGGACTGGTAACCCGGAGATCCACCTGCTCGACCCGAAGAGCGGGAAATCGCTGCTCACGCTGCCCACGCCGGTGATTGATTCGGGTTCCCTGTTGGGGACCCCAACCCGCCGGCTGATGTTCGCCGCCGACGGCCAGCGGTTGCTGCTGACGGAACATGCTGCATCAATTGGAGCCTCTGGCCGCGGAAATCTGGCCTACGAGTTGAGAGCGACCACCTTCGACGCCAGCCCACCGCCGGAGGCGAAGAAGTGACCCCCGTCACGCAACTTCTGGAGGCGGCCCGCAATGGCGACCCGCGGGCGGCGGCGGAGTTGCTGCCGCTGGTGTACGCCGAGTTGCGGAAGCTGGCGGCGGTGAAGCTGGCGTCCGAGAAGCCGGGGCAGACGCTCGACGCCACGGCGCTGGTACACGAGGCGTACTTGCGACTTGTTGGCGACCGAGCGTTCGACGGGCGGGGGCACTTCTTCGCGGCGGCGGCCGAGGCGATGCGGCGGATTCTGGTCGAACAAGCCCGACGGCGGAAGTCGATGAAGCGCGGCGGCGGGGCGGGGCGGGAAGACGTGGAACCGGATCAGATCGCGTCGCCGTCACCCGATGACGAGTTGTTGGCGTTGAACGACGCGCTCACCGAGTTCGCCGCACAACACCCGGAGAAGGCGGCGCTGGTGAAGCTGCGGTACTTCGCCGGGTTGACCGCGGATCAGGCGGCGGAGGTGCTGGGCATGTCGCCGAGTACGGCGGATCGGCACTGGGCGTATGCGAGGGCGTGGCTGAAGCGGGCGATGGGGTCGGTCGGTTAGGGTGGCCGGCTCTCGCCGAGAGCCGGGTCCGATGTCGCTCTCGGCGAGAGCGACCCACCCAACAGGGCGGGCTGGTTCGGGTGGCCGGCTCTCGCCGAGAGCCGGAATCGGAACCCGCCCCCGGCGAGGGCGGACCACCCTACCGGACCTACTTCTTCGGCGGGGCCGGCGGCGTCGGTTGCGGAGCCGGGGGCATCGGCGGTGGTGTCGGAGTGGCCACCGGCTGAGCGGGCGGGGGCGGCGGCTTCAGGCGGTCGAGCCGGGCTTTCGCGGTGGCGAACTCGGCGGCGGCGGCATCGGCCGCGACTTTGGCCGGTGCGACGGTGGCGGCCACCGCATCGGCGGCGGCTTTCGTCGGGGCGACGGCGGCCAGGGCCGGCGGTTGGGCGGCGGTCAGTTCCTTCACCTTCGCCTGACTCGCGGCGAGTGCGGCCGTCGTGTCGGCGTCGAGTTTCACCGCGGCGGCGTGCTTGTCCGTGGCCGCTTTCAGCGCCACTGCGTGGTCGGCCTTCGCCTTCAGCGCCGCCGCGAGTTCGGCTTGCGCCGCCTTCGCCATGTCGTTCGCCTTCTTCGCTTGCTCGGCCAGCATCGGGTTGGTCGGCGTCTTGGTCGCCGCGTCCTGGATCTCGGTGGCGGCCTTGCCCATCGCGGTCGCGGCCACCGCCTTCGCCTGCTCGGTCATCAGCAGCATCGGGCCGGCCGAGGTCAACTTGTCCACCTCCGTCTTCAGCGGCGGCACGGCGGCTTTGGCCGCGGTCAGTGCGGCCGTCTGGTCGGCCACGGCCTTCTGGAACTGCGGCAACTCGGCGGCGATCTTCGCCACCAGCGCGTTCGCGGCGGCGTGCGCCTGTTGTGCCACGGCGGTCTTGGCGTTCGCGTCGGTGAACGCGGCCTGCGTCTGCTTCACTTTGGCGTCGGCGGCGGCGAACGCGGCTTCGGCCACCTTCAACCGCTCGGCGACCGGCAGCGGGTTGGTGTCGGCGGTGGCGATCAGCTTGGCGTCGGCGGCGGTCCACGTCTTCAGTGCCCCACTCCAGTCGCCGGCGATCACCCGCTGGCCGTCGTGACTGAACGACACCTTGAGTCCCAAGTCGGCGAACGCCTCGAACTGCTTCAGCGCGGTGCCGTTGCCGTCCCACAGCTTCGTGACCTTATCCCGCCCGGTGCTGGCGATCCGCCCGTCGTGGCTGTACTTCACGCCGGCCGCGCCGCCGGGGTGCGCCGCCCAGTTCTTGAAGTTGCTCCCGTTCTCCATCTCCCACAGCCGCACGGTGCCGTCCTCGCTGCTGGTGGCGAGGGCGTTGGAGTCGGCCCGCCAGCTCACGTCCGTAATCATGGCCGTGTGCCCGCGGAGCGAGTGGAACTCGCGGGCGGTGTTCGCCTCCCACACGAACGCCCCGCCGTTGCGGTCGCCGGTGACCAGCAGCACCCCGTCCGGACTGAACTCGACGGCCGTCACCCAATCCGTGTGCTTCTTGATCTCGTGCAGCACCTTGCCGTCGGCGGTGGCGTAGATGCGGATGAGCTTGCTCGGCGAACCCACCGCGATCATCGTCTGATCCGCGGAGATGTCGGCGGCGAGCAGGGCGTCGGTTTCGATGCCCACTTCGGTGATCTTCTCGCACGTCTCGACGTTGAACAACACCGCCTTGCCGCTGGCCCCGCCGCGACCACCCGCGGCGAGCAGCAGCTTGCTGTTGCGGCTGAATTTCAGGCTGTTGATTTGCCCGTGTTCGAACGGGAGCGAGCCGAGGAAGTCGCCGCTGTCGGCGTGATACAGCAGCACCTGCTTCTGCCCGGCGACGGCGACGAGCGGTGCCCACGGGCTGGCGGCCAGCGCCGTGACCGCCCCCGGCCGGCGGGCGACGGTGAGCGGGTCGGATTTCAGCTTGCCCGTCTGCGGCATCGGCGGCGGGCCTTCCGGCTTGCCCTTGCTCACCGTCTTCAGGCCGATGTCCACCTTCGGCTTCTCGGGCATCACCACCTTGCTGCCGGAGTTCTCCTTCCCGCCCTGTTCGATCCAGACGCGGAGCAGTTCGATTTGTGCGTCGGGGATCTTCTGCTTCGACGGCGGCATGACCGGCTCTTCCTTGTGCGCCGTCATGGTGTACAGCCGCGACTTGTCCGGGTTGCCGGGTGTGATGACCTCGCCGCTCGACCCGCCCTGTTTGAGGACGGCGTAGGTGTCGAGCTTCAGCCCGCCCCGCTGCTTGTCCACGCCGTGGCAGCTCGTGCAGTGCTGCTTGAGCACCGGCAGCACGTCGGCGTCGTAGGTGGGGTTCTTGGCGTCGGCCAGCGCCACCGCGGGGGCGATGACGACGGCGAGCAAAGTGAAGTACAAGCGGGGCATATCGGGAAGCCTCGGGGTCGTCAGTGATGTCAAGTTCGGAGTCGTCGTATTTAATCGCCTGTTAGCCCGACGCGCGAGCGAGGGGCCAACCGCTCACGCGGACGATCCGGAGGCGACGGGCGGCGTTGACCTCACTGACTTTCGGACGGGTGACTGGCCCCTCG
>JANNQE010000917.1:0-1522 GCA_031441625.1 Planctomycetia bacterium | reverse complement strand
AGTTCCCGCCCTCGGCGAGGGCGGACCACCCTCACCAGAACCCGCCCTCGAGGGTGGCCGGCTCTCGCCGAGAGCCGGAACCAGACCCGCCCTCGGCGAGGGCGGACCACCCTACTTCCCGACGCAATACAGGTGCGTGTGCGTGCGGATCAGCAGCGCGTCGCCCACAGCCGCGGGCGACGCCTTGCACCCGGCGTCGAGCTTGTTCGTGGCGATGCGGTTGAACTCTTTCGGGTCGGCAACGATCACGTCCACCTTGCCGCCTTCGGTACAGCAGAACAGGTTGTCTTCAATCAGAATTGGCGAGGCGGAGCACTTGTCGGCCAGCTTCTCCTTCCACTTCTCCTTGCCCGTCTTGGCGTCCAGGCAGAAGAGCATGCCGTCGTCGTTCACCACGTAGATGTGGTCCTTCACCACCACCGGCGACGGGCGGGTCGGGCCGTCCCTCATCTTCCAGGCCACGCTCTTCTCGGACAGGTCGCCGCTGCCCGGCTTCACCGCCAGCAGGTTCTTGACGTGACCGGCCGTCAGGTAGACCAGCCCGTGCGCGAACACCGGCCGGCAGGCTTCGTTCATCCCGCCGTGGTACACCGTCCAGATCTCGTCGCCCGACTTCGGGTCGTAGGCGATGGTCGCTTCGGCGGCGCTCGACACCACCTGCGGCTTGCCGTCCACTTCGATCACCAGCGGGGTGCTGAAGGCCTTTTTCAGGTCGCCGTTGTCGGTCTTCCACTTGATGGCCCGGTCCTTCTGCCACTTCACTTCGCCGGTCTTCTTGTCCAGGCAGGCGAAGAACTGCTTGTCGTACCCGTCGAAGGTGAGGAACAGCGAGTCGCCCCACACCACCGGGCTGCTGGCCGGCCCCCGCCAGTGGTCGCACGGCAGGTTCTGCACCGACCAGATCGGTTTGCCGGTCTTCAGGTCCAGGCAGGCGGTGCCGTGGCTGCCGAAGTGGAAGTACCCGCGGCCGTCTTCGAGGAACGGCGTGGGCGAGGCGAACGAGTTGAACTGCGCGATCTTCGGCGGGCTTTTCACGGTGAACAGCTTCAGGTCGTGCTCGACCTTGCCCGTCTTCAGGTTGACGCACACGGCGAACATCTCTTCGCCGGTCTCTTTGGCCGTCGTCACCCACACCTGATCGCCCCACACCACCGGGCTGCTCCAGCCTTTGTCGTGGATGGCCGTCTTCCACCGCACGTTCTCCTTCTCGCCGAACGTCGTGGGCACGCCTTTGGCGGTGGACACGCCGTCGCCGGTCGGCCCGCGGAAGCCGGGCCACGTGTCCTCGGGTTTCACCGGCTTGACCGGCGTGCCGCCGCTCTGGGCGAGGGCGAGGGGGGCGAGCAGCAGCACGAACGGCAGACATCGCATGGGAGGGGTTCCGTCGGGTGGGACAGGCAGTGTACCCGAGCGGACGAGCGGTGAAAGCGTCCCGGTCACACAATTCGCGGCGGCTCAACGCGGTCGCAAGCTCCCGGCGACGACGGGGTGGGTTGTCGTCGCCGGGGGCTTTCGTCCGCGC
>JANNQE010000916.1:0-1751 GCA_031441625.1 Planctomycetia bacterium | reverse complement strand
CGGCTCGCTCCGACCTGGGCTGACAGAACCCGCCCCGTTGGGGCGGTCGGACAGACAACGCCCGCTCACTTCACCCGATGGCCTGTCGTTCCCACAGGTTCATTTCAGCCCGGCGGCGGGTTCGCCCGCCTCCCTTCCTTCCACATCACCACGCCGATCGCCACGGTGAGCAGCACGAACGCGGCGGTGTGCGTGCCGTACACCAGGCAGTCGTCTTGCGGGTCGTACCCGTGCGGCTCTTCGGGCAGCAGGCTGGGCACGGACATCAGCAGCGTGGCCACGACCAGCGTGCCGAGCAGGTACGCCCGCATCCCCCGGCCGATGCCGCCGAACACCCAGCACCCCACGAGCGCCGCCATCGGCAGCGCGGTCGTGGTGGCGTGGTGCTTCCACGTCCGCTCGCTGAACAGCAACATGCCGAGCAGGATGAGCCCGCACTCGGCGGCGAACCAGACGCCCTGCCGACGGTAGGCGATTGGGGCACCGGCGAGCAACAGGAGGGCGAGCGCGAACACCCCCTGACACCCGCGGACGACCCACTTGGCCGCGTCCGGCCCGATGTCCGCCAGGTTCCGCGGGTTGACCGGCACCGCCTTGCCGTCGTCGTCGTAGATGATGTCCGACGGCGAGTCGGTGAGCAGGCGGAACACCAGCCCCGGGATCGACTGGTTCGGGTGCTCGGTCGTCACCGTCCCCTTCTCGACGAACGGCTTCACCATCATGCCGTACCAACTCTTCATGAGTGCGGTGTTCCGCTCGAACCCGAGCACCGCCCCCGGCACCACGAACAGCCACAGGGCCAGCCCGACGAGCGTGCCCAAGAGCACCCCCCCGCCGCTCTTCCACATCACTCGCAAGACCGGCCCCGGTGCCGTCCACCGGCCGTGCAAGACCTTCCAGCCGAAGTAGACGACGAACAGCGCCGGCGTCACCTTGCACGCGATGGCCAGCGCCAGCACCACCCCGGCGGACAGGTCCCACCCGCGGCGGAACAGTTCCAGGCTGGCGAACACCAGGAACGCGATGAAGATGTTCACGTTGCCGTGTTGCAGGTCGCCCAGGACGGGGTGAATCGACAGCACGCCGACGGCGAACGCGGCGAGCGGCGAGAACGCCGTCCCCGGTTCGGACGCCAGTCGCAGCCCCCAGACGAACAACACCGCCGCCAGCCCCGCCTTCACCAGCAGCCACACCACCGCCCCGGTGAACGGCGGCAGGGCGACGAACGGCCGCAGGATCAGCGCCATGATCGGCGGGTTCGGATAGTTGTGTTCCTTGTAGATGTCGATCCCGCGGTCCAGGTCTTCAATCTGAGGCCGCCACCGCAGGAACGCCGACTTGGTGTACTGCTCGTTCCGGTCGAGCTTGTTGATCTTGTGCCAGTACAGGACGACCGACACGAGCAGCACGAGCGCGACCAGCACGCCCACGCCCACCCGCCACAGGACGGGGCGGGTGGCGATAAGCGATCCGAGGCGATCCGTCAGGCTGGTCACGCGCGCGAACATCATGGGCCGCAAGCCGGGTTCCGAGGAAGGGAAAGTGTACCGACCGGGGCGCGGTTTTCACAAGGTGAAGCCGGCCCTAGTGGGTCACTTGCCTCGCCCGTAGCCATAACCCATCCCTCAGCTACCTTGGTGGTCACCCCTCACCAGGAGTTGCCGTGTCACGCCGCCGGAAGGATCCGCTTCGCTCGCTGACAGGTGAGGAGCGTGACGAGTTGACTCGCCTGAGTCGGTCGCACGCCGCGC
>JANNQE010000915.1:0-20393 GCA_031441625.1 Planctomycetia bacterium | reverse complement strand
CGGCTCGCTCCGACCTGGGCTGACGGAACCCGGCCCTTCAGGCCGGCTGGGGTTGCCACACTCGATCTCGCACAACACCTGACATTCCGTTCCTGAAGGTCAGTAGCCCGACGCGCGAGCGAGGGGCGAGTCACGCCACCGAGAATGAACGAGCAACGCACCACCAGCCAACTGTTAGCCCGACGCGCGAGCGAGGGACAGGCCACCTGACGATCCACCGTCCACCGACAGCACCGCTGATGCCAACGGCCCTCGCTCGCGCGTCGGGCTAACAGGCGGTCGCGGCCATCACTTCGCCTCGTCCAGCTTCCACCGGCTGACGTTGCCGAACAGTGTGATCGGGTCGAGCTGGTCGTAGGGCACTTCCTTCGCCCGCCCGTCGAAGTACACCTTCACCCCCATGGAGATGACCATGTGCCGGTCGAGCTGCCACAGCGGGATGAACGGCACGGCCTCGTTGAAGCGGTCGAACACGTCGCGGGACGCCTTCTTGATCTCGCCTTCGGAATCGCGGTGGGACTTCAGGTCGGCGAGGGCGTCGGTCAGCCCGTCGTCGGCCCGCGAGGACACTGTCCCCTTCGCGCGATACCAGTTGAAGTTCCGCCCGCCACTCCCGGCCGCCGACGGGTCGAGTGTGGCGGCGAGCGCGTGCGCGTGCCAGATGTCGGGGTAGTCGAACGGCAGGTACGCCAACTCGTACCGCCCCTGCTGCTCCACGCGGGTGCGGAGTTCCACCGCCGACACGCCCTCGGGCACCACTTCCAGCTTGCCGCACTCGTTCACACTCGATGCGATTCGCTTGCAGACGGCTTCGGCCCGTGGGTCGTCGTTCGGGTACAGCAGCGTCACTTTGCCCTCGGCGGCGCGGAGCCGGCCGGCGGCGAGGTCGCGGTCGAACGTCGGCTTCGCGGTGGTCGGTGCCAGCCAACTGCCGACGGGGTACGGCCCGGCGAGTGCGTGGTGGTGCTTCGTGCCCGCCCGGTACACCTCGTTCAGAATGCCCTCGCGGTCGATGGCCAGCGAGATGCCGCGGCGCACGTCGGTCGCTTGCAGTGCGGCGACGGTGTTGTTGACCGCCAGAAGGTGAATGCGGCGGTTGACGGGCGGCGTGACCACGGCCACCTTCGGGATGGCCCGATACTTCTCCAGGTCGGCGGTGGGCACGTCGGGCAGGATGTGAATCTGGTCGGCGGCCACGTCGCGCACCAGGTCATCCGCCTTGCGGTCCAGCGTCGGCACGAAGCGGATCTCCGTCAACTCCGGCTCGCCGAACCGCCCCGGCCGCCGGCGGTAGCCGCTGTTCGGAACGAACGAAATGTCCTTCACCGGGCGGTCGTCCGGCGACGGGGCGAAGTCGGTCGTCAGGCGGTACGGCCCGGTGCCGAACGGCGAGCGGGCGAGGGAGTCGCGGCCGATCTGGTCGTCCAGGTTCTTCTTCCGCCCGGCCAGGAACTTGCCGGGCAGGATTTTGAACGCGAGCAACTGCCGCGGGTCGGGGTGGGCGGCGGCGAACTTCACCCGCACGCGGGTCGGGTCGTCGGTGTCGGGCACGACATCGGCTAGCCAGTCGGCGGCCTCGGCCGACGGCAGCGTCCGCTTCGCCTTCATCAGTTGGACGGTGGCCAGCAGGTCGGCGGCGTCGAACGTGCCCCCGTCGGGCTTGCCCCAGGTAGCGTTGCCGACGAGCGTGAGGTCACGCGCGAGTGGACCGACGAGCGGCTTGTGGATCGCCAGCAGCGGGCGGTACACGCGGCCGAACTGCTCGTCCGGGAGCGGGTCGAGCAGGCCCTCGAAGAGCAGTTCGACGGCCATCAGCTCGCTGTCCTCGCGGGCGGTCGCCGGCGACATGAGTCGTGGCATCCGCGGCACGCCGACCGTGAGCGCCGAGTACCCGGCCCGCAGTTCCTTCTGCTTCGCCAGCACGCTCGGGTCGTCCGGGTTCAGCAGCTTGGCATTGTTCAGGAGCGTTCGCGCGCGGTCCTTGTCGGACGTGCCGCCCACGCTGTCCACCAGCTTCTTCGCCTTCTCCACAAGTGCGGTGCGAATGGCCTGTGCCGTCTCGTTGCCCGAGTTCGGCACCTTGTTCTCGAACTCGCTCAGGATGTCGCGGGCGCGCTCGAGTTGCGGCTGTTCGTCCGACTTCACCAGTTCAACCGCTTCTTCCAGCCGAATGGTGACGAGCGTTTGCAGCACCTTCGGCCGCCGGCGGTACAGGTCCGAGTAGCGGCCCACGAGGTCTTCGAGCCGCACCCAGTTCTTCTGCTTGGCCATCTCGCGGGCGATGAGCAGCCGCACGTCCACCAGTTTGTCCACCAGCGCCGACTTGTACGGCTCCCAGTGCGACCCGCGGCGGCGGTTGGCGGCGGCGGCCGACTCGTGCGCGAACAGCGTGCCCGACAGCACTCGCTCGGCGGCGAACAAGCGGTCGGAGTACGGGGCAGCATCCGCCGCGGTGGTGGAAATCAGCCGCTCGGACTCGATCACCGCGAACTTCTCGAACGGGGTGACGGCCAGCACGTTCCGCGGCTGAATGAACAGCGGCTCGCCCGCCCGGTTGTCCTCGTCGAGTGGGGCCGCCCCGAACCCTTCGGGGTTCGCCCGGAACTTGTCGCGGTCCTTCTCCCACACGTAGGGCAGGGGCACCACCCGCAGCACCTTGCCGCCTTCCAGCGTGACGCGGTCGCACGCCACCGCCGCGGCCGTGTAAAACTTCTTCAACTGCGGGTGCTTGGCCGAGGTGGCCGCCCGCACCACGTCGGCGATGGCCCCGGCCCCGCCGGGCGTGTCGTCGTCCACGATCACCCGCTTGACCGGCTTCTTCGGGTTGACCTCTTCTTCCTCGTCGCGGGCGGTGGTGCGCGGCGGGCCGACGAGGGCGACGGCGACGGCCAGGGCGAGCGCGAGCAGCGGCGTAAGTCGGCGCATGACGATTCCGAGCGGAACCCGGAGCGGGGTTGTGAGTTGATAATACTGACGGGTTCGCCGGAACGGAACCGGTCCGGTACAACAACCGCGCCCCGTTGCCGCCGTCGGCGGCTCACACCCTTCGGAGACCGAGCGATGCGGAAACTGCTGCTGGCGGCGTTCGCCGTGCTGATGTCGGCCGGCCTGAGCCTGGCCGCGGAAGTGACGTTCGTGTCCTACGACAAGGACAAGAAGGAAGTGAAGGTGAAGGAGGGGAAGGACGATAAGGTGTACAAGCTGACCGACAAGACGGTGTTCAAGAACGGCGACAAGGAGATGAAGAAGCCCGAGGCCGGGTTCACCCGCCTGGAGAAGATGAAGGCCGACGCCAAGTTCGAGATCACGGCCGACAAGGAGACGGCGACCGAAGTGAAGTTCGCCGGCAAGTGACGTGTACCCGCGCCGCCCGCCGGGGCAGAACCTCGGCGGGCGGTGGCGTGTCCGTGGGTGGACGGTGCCGACGACCGGGCGTAGGATCGTACCACAGGCCAAGTGGCGGAATGGCAGACGCACTCGACTCAAAATCGAGCGGGGCAACCTGTGTGGGTTCGAGTCCCACCTTGGCCACATTTCGAGAAGCCCTAGAAAACCAAGCGTTTTCACCCGTCTACCGGCATCGCCCTGGTAGGCGGGTGTTTCTCATTTTACGCCGATTTCACTGACCCGATAGCCGATTCACTGACCCGAAACCGCGAATTCACTGACCCGATTCACTGACCCGGAACCGTCGCATCGGGAGTCCCGAAGCGTCCCCCCACTGTTCGGGGATGCCGACACCCGGCTTCGGTCGTTACGTCTTTCACCGTTCGGTATGACCCCCTGGTTCAACGCCTTTCTTCGCAAGCCACACCAAAGGCTAGTGGGGTTGATCCCCGCACTTCGCGGTCGGGCGACACCAAAGGGGTGGCGGTGCCAGAACCACGATCTTCATCCGACGAGCCTGTGGAAGACGAAGAACCGTGGCAGATCGCCCGGCTCTGGGCTGCCCGGCACCCGCACATCGTCTACTGGCTGCTGGTCGGGATCACGTTCGGCGTCGAGTTGTTCGTCTCGGTCGGGGTCGCGGAGTCCGAGTCCCCCTTCGCGTCGGTCCTCGCACTCCCGCTCGCCTTCCTGCCGCTGGCGTTCTTCTGGCTGGCAATCGACCGGACCAAGAGGGTCATGCAACTTCGCCGCCTGATCGTCGGCAAGTGGCGAGCGGAGCGGGCGGACGGGGTTTGGCAGATCCAGTTCACCAGAGACGGGAAACTGCTCCTGAACGACGCGCTGACCGCCGACTACTCGCTGTACGCCAACCTCGACCTCGCCATCTCGTCCGAGCAGGTCCGCGACGTGCTGGAAGAGCGGGTCTTCATTATCGAAGAGGACGAGTTGGTCGTCGTGGTCAACGGGTCGGTCTGTCGGTTCTCGCGGGCGGCGTGAGCAGACCGATCCGTTCCGTCGAGTGCAGACCGACGACCTCTGAAGACTTCGGCACTTCCAGTCGGGGTCGCATCATTTCGACCCTGAGACTCACCAAAGGCTAGTAGGCGTCCCAAGCAGTTCCGGCTCGATCCGATTCGGATCGCCCTGCCTGGGCTAAGAGGAGGCGGACATGGACAGAAGTGGGAGGAGTGTTGGACACATGGGATTAGCAAAGTTACACGGAGGCAAGACCGACCGCAAGAGCGAAGCGGGAATAATTACGACCCCGCCACCTACCACGAAGAAGCCGCGAGCGAAGCCGACCCGGAAGGTATCGCGGGCACCGTCCGAGAAGCGGCGAGCCAGCGACGACGGGCAGACCTACGACCTCTCGGAGTATCCGCCGACGCAGTTCTACTGCGAACCGAGGACGGCGACGGATGACACCATCTGCGTGATGCTATTCGGCACCAAGCTGGGAGTTTGCGGCTTGAAGGGCGTGGCAGTGATCTTGAATCGGGAGCAGTGGGAAGTGGTGCTGAAGAGGATTCGGCACGAACTGAAGCACCCGTGCCCGATCCGTTCGGCACGCTGAGCGGCACCTGGGCAAGGGTCAAAGACAACAGCACCATCCCCTGAACTCCAGGGGCAGCCATCACCATCCCTCAACGAACTCAACCTAAAGGACAGACATGAACCGAACGACCGACAACCCGACCGCATACCACATCTGGAACGCGGACACGCTCAAGGGGCTGGCGAAGATCGACCCGGCGAGCGTCGATGCCGTCATCACCGACCCGCCGTACCCCGGCGTCGAGCGGGAGTACGGTTACTGGACGGTCAGCGAGTGGCGGGACTTGATGCGCGATGTCGTCCGGGAGGTCCGCCGGGTGTTGACCCCCACGGGCAGCGCGGTCTTCATCCTCCAGCCTTCTGCCCCAAGCGGCGGGACGACCGACCCGTGGCTGTGGGAGTGGCTCGCGGAAACCGCGAGAGAGTGGAACCTGATCCAAGTCTGCTACGCCTGGAACAAGACCACCCTGCCGTCCGGTGCCGCGACCACGAAGGGGCTGATGCGGCACAGCGTCAAATACTGCTGCTGGTTCGGGGCGGGGGACTGCTACCGAAATCAAGCCGCCATTCTCAACCCCGTCTCGGAGTCCATGAAGCGCGACAGCCGCGAGTCGAAGTTCAGGAGGAGCGGGCACACCGTTGACCGGGCGCGGATGCGGGCGACGGCGAACCGGCGGGGCGGGACGACCCCGTTCAACGTGATCGAGTACGCCAGCACCAGCAGTGCCGAGGACGTGGGCAACCCGCACCCGGCGAAGACGCAGTACGTCATTGCCGACCGCTGGGTGCGGTACATCAGCGAGCCGGAGGACATCATCCTCGACCCGTTTTGCGGGTCGGGGACGGTGGGGCTGGCGGCACTGAAACGCGGGCGGCACTTCCTGGGGATTGACAAGGAAGGCGAGTACGTCCTCTACTCGAACAAGCGGCTCGCGGACGCCCAGGACCGATGACGCAGACTCGGTGACGCTCCCGGCTCGCCACCGGGGGGTGGTTGCGTCAGCCAACCCAGCAGCACTAGGCAAATCCGGCGTGGTCGTCGCGCCGCGACCTGCCACGACTCACGTCTGGCTTCGGGGATTCACTCCTGATACGATCTCGTCACCGATGGACTGATGTCACTTGGATGATCGCCCATGCCCATGACTTCGGCGGGGTTACTCGCCGGTGCCCGCGACTTGACCAACCGCCCCGCGTGGGATCGCCTCGTCAGCCTGTACGAGCCGCTCCTGTACGGCTGGCTGCGCCGCCAGCGGGTCCGGCACGCCGACGCCGAAGATCTGGTTCAGGCGGTCTTGTCCGCCGTCGCGGTCGGACTCCCCACCTTCGACCACAACGGGCGACCGGGGGCGTTCCGGTGCTGGCTGCGGGGCATCCTCGCCAACCGCCTCCGCGACTTCCGCCGGTCGCAGCGGGTCCGGGCGGTCGTCCACGGGGACAGCGGACTCCTCGACCGGCTGGCGGTGTCGATGGCGGACGAGCGGAGTGACCTGTCGGTCGCGTGGGACCGCGAACACGACGAGTTCGTCGCCCGTCGATTCCTCGCGGTGATCGAGGCGGACTTCCAGCCCGTGACGTGGCGGGCGTTCTGGCTGGTCGCCGTGGCGGGGCGGGAACCGGAAGCCGTCGCGGGCGAACTGAACGTGTCCGTCGAGTCGGTGTACACCGCAAAGTCCCGCGTGTTGAAGCGGCTCCGCGAGCAATCCGGGGAATTTTTGGGACGCTGACGATTTTCGTGTCAGATGACGCCCGCCTCACGCACTTCCCTCTTAATGGCACAGCCGATGACCACGACGCACCCAAGCCGGGGCGATCTCGCCGCGTTCGTCGCCGGACGTGCCGATGACGCCCAGATCCGGGGGATCGAAACGCACCTTGCCGGGTGCGAGGCGTGCCGCGCCGCCCTGAAGACGATCCCGCCGGACGCATTGGAAACGCTAGTCCGTGCGGCGGTGGTTGCTTCCGGTGAACGACCGGAGGACGAAGGAACTGACGACGGGCGTCCGTCCTGCGACGTGCCAGCGGACCTCCAACGGCACCCCCGCTACCGCGTCCTGGGGGTGATCGGCGCGGGCGGCATGGGGACTGTGTACCGCGCCGAACACCGGCTCATGCGGCGTCAGGTGGCGGTAAAGGTCATCAGCCCGAAGCTGCTCACCCGACCGGATGCCGTCACGCGCTTCCGCCGGGAGGTCGAGGCGGTCAGCCAGTTGAGCCATCCCAACATCGCCACGGCGTTCGACGCCGAGCGGGTCGGTGACTCGCTGGTGCTGGTGACGGAACTGATCGACGGGCACGACCTCGCCCAGGTGGTCACGCGGCGCGGGGCGTTGCCGGTGATCGAAGCCTGTGAGTACGTTCGCCAAGCCGCGAACGGTCTGCAACACGCCCACGACCGGGGGATCGTTCACCGGGACATCAAGCCGTCGAACTTGATGCTGACGCCGGGAGGGGTCGTGAAGATTCTCGACTTCGGGTTGGCGGCGTTGGGCGAGCCGGACGGAGCCGGAACTGCCGAGACGGTGGCAGGGCTGAACGGCTCGCTCACCGATTTCGGGCAGGCGTTCGGAACACCCGGATTCGTCGCCCCGGAGCAACGGCGGGACGCGCACGCCGTCGATGCCCGTGCCGACATCTTCAGCCTCGGCTGCACGCTCCGCTTCCTGCTGACGGGTGACGCCAACGCCGACCTCGGCAAGAACAAGAATCTTCCCGCCGCACTGGTGACGGTCGTCGGGCGGATGACCAAGGCGGATGCGGAGCGGAGATTCCAATCAGCCGCAGAGGTCATGGCAGCCATGTCACCCTTTCTGCACGACCGGACGACCCGGCGGCGGTGGCTCGTCGCGGTCGGTCTGGCGGGAGCGGCGGGCGTGGGGTTGCTGCTCTGGTCGAGGCGGGAAGTCCCCCGTGATGGCGACACCGAGATGCCGCCGTCGTACCTGCAATTCAGCCGCCCGACCGACACCGTGGCGTTCCCCGGTCGGGTCGAGTTGGACGCCACCTGCACCATCGAGGCGCGGGTGATGTTGACCACGGACGACGCGAAGGACTGGTGCGTGTTCAACCAGTGGCAGAGCGGCAAGGAAGACCTTTATCTGGGTGTCAGCCCCGGCGGGATCAGCGGGTGCTGCCACCCCGTCGCCAACGTGGACGCCCGCTGTCTGGTCGCTCTGAATGAGTGGCACCACGTCGCGTTCGTGTGCGACGAGAAACAAGCCCGCCTCTACCTCGATGGCAGGCTGGTGGGCGCGGCGGCGGCGAAGGGGAAGATCGGCAAGGGTGACGGCGTGCCGACCATCGGTGCTGTCTGGCGACCGCCCGAAGAACCCCGTGGCAGCTTCATCGGCAACCTGCACTGGCTGCGGGTGTCGAACGTCGCACGGTACAGCGGGGCGTCGTTGGAGCCGCCAGGAGAACCGGCTCCCGACGCGAACACTCTGCTGCTCTACCCCGGTGAAACGGCATCGACAGCTCGACCCGCGACGGGGTTTCCAAACGCGACGGCACCGAAGTCGAGTCCCAAAACCAAGTGATTCATGGAGAGTTTCATGCGAACGAATTGTTTCATCATGCTGGCGAGTCTTACCACTGCGCTCATCGCCGGATGTGCCAAGAAGGCTCCTGTTACCGAGGGCAGCAATCAACAGGCTCCTGACCCAAACTCACAAGGGAACACCGCCACCCTTCGTCAGCCAGTGGTCGTGAAAGGGTTGAGTAAGAACATCAACTGGCTGGTTTTCAGCCCCGACTGCACGGTCAGTGCGGTCGAGGCAGATCATGGCAAGATCAGGTTGATCCGGGTGGCTGATGGGACAACGGTAACGGAGATGACCGGCTACGGAGAACCCCGCTTTGCGCCCGACGGGCAACTTTTAGCAGTGCAAGACGAAAGCGGCGGTACGCAATTTGTCGAGTGGAAAACCAAACGCGTCTCCAGAAAGATCCCAAAGATACCGCATGTCTGGTTCAATCGAGATTGGACTAGATTCGCCAGTTATAGAATCGACCGAGACGGCAATACCGGGGATGAAACCGGAGTTGTAGTTGTTTATTCTGCCAGCGACGAAACCAAAATAGAGCGTGAGTTCAAGATCAAAGGTTTAGCAACGGGTAGTGGGGAGAGGGTAGTCGATGTCGTCTTTCATCCGAGTGACAAGTACATCGCCGCCCGCACCCGCGTCGGTGTGGAAAACACCGCAGTGTTCGTATGGGACTTTCAAACGGGAGCGCGGATTAGTCTCATCTCTCAAGCGGCTGAGAATATCGTCTTCAACCCTGACGGAACGCAATTCGCCCTAAGTTGGCGTCAAATTGAAGTATGGGATATGAACAGCTTGCGGCGGATTCAACACATGCCGAGTCAGGGGCGTGGGTCAATCAGATTATGCTCCGACTGGAAACACGCATTGTGGGAAGAGCAGATTACGGACAAACGCAACAATCTTATTTCGGAAAAGGTTCATATCCTCACATTTCCTGATAAGAAGGAAAAAGGCGTGGCAACAGGGAGGGTTGTTGACGCGAGCGCGGATGGACGGTGGATGCTGATTCGTGAAAGTGATCAACTCATTCTATACGATGTTCACGCGGCGAAGTCGAAAAAAGTGATTGATAGTCGAAAGAATGTATCAAGAGCATTTTTTAGCCCAAATAGCAAGATCGTAGCCGTTCCAGACTACGAAGGCAGCGTTCGCTTTCAATCAGTAGACGAGTGACCAATGTGCGATCAGGCTAAGCATCGTCTTTTAATGGAGCAATGCTAAGCATCGAATCCACTACACAAGCATTTTGAGCAGTCGCCCATGAATGAGAAGAAAGACGACAGTGCGAGTCAGTGGGCAAAACGGCTGCCCACGGTGAGCCAGATTCGCTCGCGGGCGGCGGCTGGGACGATCCCGATGCCGTGGGTCGTCGGCGCGCTGGTGATGTTGTTCCCGGTCGGACTCTTCTTCGTCTGGCAGCGTCCGCAGTGGGCGACGAAGACGAAGTGGATCTGGACCGGCGGATGGGCGGCGACGTTCGCCGTGGGCATGTGGCTCGTTGCGCCACTGCTCATCTTCCTGACCCTCCTCGGCGCGTTCTCGGTTGCGTTCATCGCCATCTGGTCGTCACCGACCCTCGCACTCGACAAGAAGAAACTCGCCACGGGCGGGGCGGTTGGAGGACTGCTGTTGTGCCTCTTCGCGGAATTCGCGTTCTTCTCGATTCGTGCCTACAACGCGGAGAAGGAAGAACAGCGGAAGAAGTACGCGGAGCAGGCGGTTCTCGACAAAGAGAAGGCTCGCCTGAAGGAAGAGGCTGTCCGGCAGAAACTGACGGAGGGCAACCAAGCCTGGGCGTCGGGTGACAAAGTGAGGGCGGTGGCTCTGTACCGCGAGTGCATCGAGATGGGGTTGTCGCGGAGCGGGGAAACCTCGACGGTCTACCAGCGGGTCATCGAGCAAGACGTGGCAGCGGGCGACCTGAGTTCCGCGAAGACGTTGATGCGACAAGCGCGGCGGCGGGATTCATGGAATTTAGTCGAATTGGCTTTCACCGATCCCAAGTGCAACGAACTTCTCAAGGAAGTCGAGACGCAGATCGCTGACGAAAAGCGGATCGAAGAAGCAAAGCGACAAGAAGACGAACGGCGGAAGGCGGATGAGGCTGCTCGTAAAAAGGACAAGTCAAATCCAGGCAACAACAAGCCCGGCTACAAGGGAAGCAACAAGACGGCTGAAACTCACGCGGTCGATTTTCTCAAGAAGCAGTTGAAAGCACCTGCGACGGCAGATGTTCAGAACGTCACAACCATCGACGGCAAGAACGCCCACTATGTGGTGCATATTGTCGTGGACTCAGAAAACAGTTTCGGCGCGAAGATTCGAGGGAGCTATTTGGTGCTAGTCGAAGTGACATCAGATACCACTTACAACACGTTGCCCACATCCGTTCAAGAAGTATCCCGAACGCCGACCAAAGAGGAAATCGAAATCTTCAAGTCGATCAACTCTTGGGATTTGCTCACTAAGTAAACATTTGGAGTCATACTCCTCCGTACCATCTTCCTCGAATTCGGGATTTCTGGCAGGGAATGTACACATTACGATGCCTTGTCCAGAAACGGGCAAACTTTGCCGCCATCTCGTTCGCTTCGCTTAGATCGGCGTAGCAGTCGAGGAGGTGCTGCCGGTGATAGCCGCACCCGAAATTCACCCCGGCGCAGCCCAGGAAGTCGAGGTCCGCGATGTCGGAGTACGAACCGACGCCGACGCGGAAACCTGCCCGGTGAAGCAGTCGGCGGTTCACCGTAGTGTTGCACTGGTACATCACCACGTCCGTGCCCGCGCGGTCGAAGCTGAACATCCAGTTGTACCTTCGCGGCGGCACGAACCACCGAGCCGTCGAGCATCCCCGCTCCTCGCCGTCCGTCAGCAGCAGGTCGAACTTCACTCCCAAAAGTGGAAGCAAATCGGACAGCAAGTAGACGCCCAGGCGGTCGTCCAGGGCGGGGCTGAACACGCGGTCGCCGTCGCTGGTGAAGCGCGTGCAGGACAGCACCGTGTCCAGATGGGCAACGCCCAGGACGCGCTCGCCCTTGTCGCGGAAGACGTAATTGCCCTCCGGGGTCGGCACACACTCGCCGTACCCGGCGAAGTCCTCGACCCGCATCCCACAAATCTGCTTCAGCCGATCCACGTCGATCATGCGACCCCCACGTTCTGGGTCGCCTCGAACGTGCAGAAGTAGCCCCCGGCGGTGGCAACGCGCGAGAGAAATCGGATGGTGTGAACGCCGGTGTCGATGAGCCAGCCGTCTTCGAGGCGGGCGGGCAAAAACGTCCACCCCGGCGGCAGCGCGGGCGGGTCCGCTTCGGCGGTGACGACCAGCACGCCGTTCTCGCGGTAGTCGAGAAGGTGGCACGCGCCGGAGTTCTGGCTCGTCGGGTCATGCGGCTCCGACCAGTGCCGGGCGCGGCACGGCGTGTCTTGGAAGTGCGGGGTGATGCCTCGAAAGACATCGTGGCAGCGCACCGGAATGACGTACCACGGGAACCCCGTGATTAGCAGCCGGTCGGCAGTCATTCCTTCCCCCGATTCGGGTGCGGGTGGGCTTCGCTCGCCATCACCATCGGCGTCCGCCAAGCGTAGTTGATGAAGATGCCGGGGGTGCGCCACGCGCCGTCGCCGTCGCGGAACGCGACCACCCGATCTTCGTCGTCGGTGATCGCCGTCGCCAGCAGGGTCAGGTGCCGGAATGGTCCGAAGGCACGCCAGCCCTCGCAACACAGATGCAGGTACACCACGGGGTTCCTTTTCGTCGGGGAATGGGAAGACACCCCGACTAGCCTTTGGTGAGGGTCGGACGCGATCAGTCGGAGCGAGAGAGAGGCGGAAGGAACTTGCCGTCCGAATTCTGTCGAACTTCTGCCAGTGACCCGGAATTGGTTGGCGGGGGTTTGTACTCGCCGGTACACTTCTGAAATTCAGAATCGCCCCGCGAGGCGGCTGCCATGCTGAAGACCGCGAGGTACGCGGCGACCCCGCACGCGAACGCCCGCACCCACAAGATCCCGATCTCGGTGATCGAACACTTGTCGGGCGAGCGGGAGCAGGTCGCCCTGGACGGCAAGCGTTGTCTGTTCGAGGTGTTGGTGGTATCGCCCGGCGACCTGCCGATGGCGATGCCTGCGGTCATCGTCGCCCCGTCGTCGGGCGGCGAAGTTCGCTTCGGAAAGAAGTTGTTGGGGAGCTACCCAGAGGAGTTCTCGCCCGGTGAATACTTGGTCGTGCAGGTCACGCTGCTCTGACCACGGCGGAAGCCCGCCCGCGTTCGAGGCGGTTGGAGGACCACGGATGGCGAAAGCGAAACAGAAGCCGCCGCCGGGCGACGACGACGCGGCGGCGGTGTACACCACGAAGATCATCAAGGCGGGCGCGCTGGTCGCGGACACCAAGCTGCTCCTCGCCCACTGGAACCCCGCCGAGTCGGTCAAGGACAACCTCGCCCGGTGCCGCCGCGAGAACCTGTTCGACAAAGCCTCCCGGTCCCGCGTGGAGGACGTGTTGGCGATCTTCCGGCAACGCTACCTGAGCGAGCCGGACGTGACCGCCGCCCTGGTCGCACTGGTCCGCGCCCGGATGCCCGCGCAGAGCCTCGACCGGCTGCTGTACTTCCACGCCGCGCGGTGCGACCGGCTGTTGCACGACTTCGTGACCGACGTGCTGGTGCCGATGCGCGGGCGGGGGGACGCCGAGGTAGACGTGGGGGAAGTCCACCGGACGTTGAAGGGGTGGGTGGCGGCGGGGCGGACGACCACCGCCTGGGCGGACCCGACCACCCGCCGGGTCGTGCAGGGGCTGCTGTCCACGCTGCGGGACTTCGGCGTGCTGGAGGGGGCGGCGACCAAGCGGATCGCCGCGTCCTACCTGCCCGTCGAGGCGTTCGCCTACGTCGCCGCCTACCTGCGGCGGGAGTACCCGTCCGGCGACCGGCTCATGGACGCGCCGGAGTGGGGGCTGTTCTTCCTCGCCCGCGACGGGGTGGAGCGGTTCATGATCGAGGCGCACCAGCGGGGGCTGTTGGAGTATCACGCGGCGGGGCGGGTGACGCGCATCACCTTACCGACCGACACCCTGGAGGAGTACGCCGGTGTCCTCGCTCGCAGACCGGATTAAGCCGCTCGAAGCGGACCTGACGGCGGTGCCGTCCCGCGTCAGCGTCTACCACGACCTGCCGTTCGCCGTGTTCCGCTACGACCCCGCTGCCGAGTGGGAACTGCGGCGGCAGGCGCGGCTGCTGGCGACCCGGCTGGGCGAGGCGGGGCGGCGGGTCACGTTCGTGTCGATGGCGGACCTGATGTGGGAGGCGGTCGCCCGGACGGAGGGGCTGGAGGCGGTGGTCGGGTTGGAGCGTAAGCGGGGCTTCGAGGCGGCGCAGGAGCAGATCACCGTGTACCTGTCCGACCGCGACTGGCGACCGCTGCCGGACCTGCTGCTGGAGCGACTGAAGTCTCTCGACCCGAAGGCGGACGTGGCGTTCCTGACCCGCGCGGCGGCGATGGCACCGGCGGTGTACCACATGTCCAGGCTGCTGGACGAGATGCAGGGGCGGACGCGGGTGACGACGGTCCTGTTTTACCCCGGCTCGCTCGAAGGCACGACCGGGCTGCGGTACATGGACCTCAAGGACCGCGAGGCTCTCGGCAACTACCGGGTCAAGATCTACGGCTAACCGGGGGGACGCGCGATGAAGACCGTTGGCTCGCTGCTGGCGCGGAACCTCGACCGCAAGATCGAGGAGATCATCAAGGTCGATCAGGCGGACGAGCAATCCGTCCGCGACGAGATCAGCGAGTACGTCGCCACCGGCAGCATCACCGACCACTACGCCCGGCTCCTGAAGGCGGTCGCGGACGCCCCCGCCGAGCCGCACGAAGGGATCGGCGTGTGGGTGTCCGGGTTCTTCGGGTCGGGCAAGTCGTCGTTCGCCAAGAACCTGGGGTACGTCCTCCAGAACCGCCACGTCCAGGGCGTCCCGTTCAGCGACCTGTTCAAACAGCAAGTGACCGACCGGCGGGTGGGCGAGTTCATCGACAGCATCAACGCCCGGATTCCGACCGAGGTCGTGATGTTCGACGTGTCGGTGGACCGGGCGACCCGGCGGAACACCGAGCGGATCGCGGAGTTGATGTATACCGTCCTGCTGCGGCAACTCGACTACGCCGAGGACTACACCATTGCCGAACTGGAACTGGAACTGGAATCAGAAGGAAGGCTCGCCAAGTTCGTCGCGCGCTGCGGGGAAAAGTACGGCGAGTGGCGAATGGTCCGCAAGGGGGCATCGAATTTCGACCGCGCGAGTGCCATCCTGCACGAACTCGACCAATCCACCTACCCGGCACCGGATTCGTGGTCGCGGTCGGTAAGCAACAAACACGCCGACATCAGCGTGGGCAAGCTGGTCGAGCGGGCGTTCGACCTGTTCGCCCGGCGGCGACCGGGCAAGGCGTTGGCGTTCGTGATCGATGAAGTCGGGCAGTACGTCGCCCGCAGTGCGGACAAGATCGAAGACCTCCGCGCCGTGGTTGAGCAGTTCGGGAAGGTCGGCAAGACGCTGCTGAAGGCGAAGAAGATCCCCGCCCCGTGCTGGGTGGTCGTCACCTCCCAGGAGAAGCTGGACGAGGTGGTGTCGGCACTCGAATCGAAGCGGGTCGAACTCGCCAAGCTGCAAGACCGCTTCAAGTTCCACGTCGATCTCGCCCCGTCCGACATCCGCGAGGTCGCCACCAAGCGCGTCCTCGCCAAGACGCCCGCCGCCGTCCCCGTCCTGACTGCGATGTACCGGGACAACCAGGGGCAACTGAACACCGCCGTGCGGCTGGAGCGGACGACCCGCAAGACCGAGGTCACGGAAGACGACTTCGTGCAGTTCTACCCGTATCTGCCTCACTTCGTGGAACTGTCCATCGGCATCATGTCCGGCATCCGCCTCCAGCCCGGCGCGCCCCGGCACTACGGCGGGAGCAACCGGACCATCATCAAGCAGGCTTACGAGATGCTGGTGTCCGAGCGGACCGCGCTCGCCGCCAAGCCGGTCGGGACGCTGGTCACGCTGGACAAGATCTTCGAGTTGGTCGAGGGGAACCTGTCGAGCGAGAAGCGGACGGACATCCACGACATCACCGAGCGGTTCAAGGGCGACCCGGCGGGGTGGGAGGCGCGGGTCGCCAAGGCGGTCTGCCTGCTGGAGTTCGTCCGCGACCTGCCCCGCACCGAGGCGAACATCGCCGCGTGCCTGGTGGACGCCGTGGGCACGCCCGCCCCGCTCGCCCAGGTGAAGGCGGCAATCGAGCGGCTGCACGGGGCGCAGTTCGTCCGCAACTCCGAGGACGGGTGGAAGCTCCAGACCGCACAGGAGAAGAATTGGGACACGGAGCGGCGGGGGCATCTGGAGCCGAAGCCCCGCGAGCGCAACGAGATCGTGCGTCAGATCCTCCGCGAGGTCTTCGGGGAGCCGGACCTCAAGGCGTACCGGCACCTGGGCTTGCGCACCTTCCGCGTGGGGGTGAAGCTCGACGCCGCGCAGATCGGGGACGACGGCGACATCGGGTTGAGCCTGCACCTGGCGGACGACGCCGAGGACTTCCCGACCCGCTTGGCGGCGGTGCGGACGGAGAGCCGCCTGGAGGCGCACAAGACCGACCTGTATTGGGTCGCCGCACTCACCCCGGAGATCGATGACTTGGTGGCGCAGGTCCACGCCTCGCGGCTGATGGTCGCCAAGTACGACCAGCTTCGCGGGCAGACGCAGGTGACGAAGGAGGAAGTCACCTGCCTTCAGGACGAGAAGAACGAGGCGATCCGCTACCAGACGCGGGTGCGGGACAAGCTGACCGACGCCCTGGAGCAGGGGCAGGGCGTGTTCCGGGGGGTCGCCAAGGACGCCGCCTCGCTGGGCAAGCAACTGCCGGAGATCCTACGGAAGTTCTACGCTTTCGCTGTACCCGACCTCTACCCGAAGCTGGAGATGGGGTCGCGCCCGCTCAAGGGGACGGAGGCGGAAGACGTGCTGAAGGCGGTGGACCTGAAGGGGCTGCCGCAGGTCTTCTACGGCGGCGAGCAGGGGCTGAACCTCGTCGCCAGGGACGGGGCGAAGTTCGTCCCCAACCCCGCCGCGGACGTGTGCAAGGAAGTCCTCGACTTCCTCGTCAGCGAACACGGGTACGGGAACAAGGACAGCCGCACCGGGAAGGAACTGGAGCGGAAGTTCGGCGGCACCGGGTACGGGTGGGACCGGGACGTGCTGCGGCTGATCCTGGCGGTCCTGTTCCGCGCCGGGTCGGTGGAAGTGACGCACGGCGGGCAGAAGTTCGACACCCACGCCGACCCCCGGTGCCGGGTGCCGTTCGTGAACAACCCGGCGTTCAAGTCCGCGCTGTTCACGCCGGTGAAGCCCATCGACCTGAAGACCCTGCGGCGGGCGGTCGAAAGCTACGAGGCTCTCACCGGGCAGACGGTGGACATGGACAAGACCGCCGTCGCCACCGCGCTCAAGAAGCTGGCGGACGACGAACTCAAGGTGGTGATGCCGGTCGAGGCGGTGGTGAAGGCGAACCGGCTGCCGGTCGTTTCGGTGCTGGGCGAGTACGCCGCGTCCCTAAACTCCATCCTCACCGGCTCGGCGGACGACTGCGTGAAGACGCTCGCCGGGGAGGGTGCGTCGTTGAAGGACGCCCGCGAGCGGGTGCGGAAGGTCGCCGCCGCCCTGGACGACAAGGGGCTGGCGACCCTGCGGCTCGCACGCTCGGCGGCGACCGACCTCTGGGGCGTGCTGGAGTCGCGGGGGCAGACCGAGGTCCAGCCGCGTGCCGACGAACTCAAGGGGCTGCTCGCGTCCGAGGCGTTCTGCGAGTCGATCCCCGCCATCCGGTCGGCGGCGGAAGCCGTCGCCGCCGCCTACCGCACGCTGTACGCCGGGCTGCACGACCGCCGGGCGAAGGAGTTCGCCGCCGCCGCCGAGGAGGTCAAGGGGCACCCGGAGTGGGCGGCGGTCCCCGCGACCATGCACCAGCCGTTGCTCCACCCGCTCCTCAGTCGGGCGTGCGACAAGATCGACCTGCCGGACGGCGCGCTCGCGTGCCGGACCTGCGGGGCGACCCTCTCGCAGATGGAGTCGGACCTGGCGGCGATCAACGGTCTGAAGTCCCAGGCACTCGCCCAGATGCTGAAGATCACCACGCCGCCGGAAACCCGACTCGTCCGGGTCCGCGTCTCCGAATACTTCCCCGCCCTCGACAGCGAGCAGGCGATCCGGCAGGCGGCAGACCGCTTGCGAGATCATCTGCTGAAGTTGTTCGAGGAGGGCGTCAAGATCGTGGTGGAGTGAACGATGGACCAGTCCCTCCGCAACAAACTCCGTGGCGTCGTCACCCAGAGCCGCAAGCTCTTGGAAGAGGCGGTCGCGCAGGTGTTTCAGGGTCAGTTCGGCATCTACGCCACGGGCAAGAAGGACGAAGTTGCCGTCGAGGACGCCGCCGGGCTGGGCGACCTGTCCGCCGACGACCGGGCGTTCCGCGAGCAGATCCTCGTCCACCTGAAGCACGTCCAGGCGACCGGATTCGCGCCCCAGGACAAGCCGACTGCCCCCGCGCTCGTCCAGATGGTCCGCGAGGTCGCGTTCACGCACCTGAACCGGCTGTGCGCGTACAAGATGATGGAAGCACGGGGGCTGATCCGTGAGGCGGTCAGCCGGGGGCTGAAGTCCAACGGCTTCCTGTACTACCTCGGCGCGGACGGGCACGAAGCCGAAGAGCGGCTCCACGCCAGCGGGCAGCAGTTCGCCGCCTACCGGCACTTCCTCGAATGGCTGGGCGGCACGCTGTCGGAAGAGATCGGCGTGCTGTTCTCGCCCCACGACCCGGCGAACCGCCTGTTCCCTCCGCAGCGAGTGCTGGAGGACGTTCTGGAGCAGATCAACGGGGAGGAACTGAAGGGCATCTGGACCGAGGACGAAGCCATCGGCTGGGTGTACCAGTATTTCACGCCGAAGGAACAGCGCGACGAAGCGCGGAAGGCGAGTGCCGCCCCCCGCAACTCCTACGAACTGGCGTTCCGCAACCAGTTCTTCACGCCCCGGTACGTTGTCGAGTTCCTGACCGACAACACCCTCGGACGCATCTGGTACGAGATGCGGAAGGGCGACACCGCGCTCAAGGACCACTGCAAGTACATGGTCCGCCGACCGAATGAGGTCTTCCTGTCCGATGGCGAGGCGGCTCCCGCAGAGACGACCACGCCCGACGCCGGGACGGATCGACCCATCCACATCCCGCACCGCGCGAAGAAAGACCCCCGCGAGTTGAAGATCCTCGACCCGGCGTGCGGGAGCGGGCACTTCCTGCTCTACTGCTTCGACCTGCTGCTGGTCATCTACCTCGAAGCCTACGACGACCCGGACCTCGGACCCGCCCTCAAGCACGACTACGCGACGTTGGAAGAATTCAAGCGGGCGATTCCGGGTCTGATCCTGAGTCGGAACCTACACGGCATCGACATCGACCTGCGGGCGAGCCAGATCGCCGCCCTCGCTCTCTGGCTTCGGGCGCAGCGGGCGTATGTCGAGTTCGGCATCCCGAAGGCGGATCGCCCGAAGGTGACGCGCTCGAACTTCGTCTGCGCCGAGCCGATGCCGGGCGAAGAAGACATGCTTCAAGAGTTCCTGGCGGAACTGTACCCGGCTGTGCTGGGGCAGTTGGTGCGGATCGTCTTCGAGAAAATGAAGCTGGCGGGCGAGGCGGGGTCGCTGCTGAAGATCGAGGCGGAGATCCAGGGCGCGGTCGAGGAAGCCCACCGGCAGTGGCTCGCGGAGCGCGAGCAGGCGACCGACCGGAGGGGGAATCCTCTTCTGTTCACGCGGGGAGAGATGAACCGGCTCTCGAAGAAGCCCCAAACCGGCAGCATGTTCGACATCTTGGAAATCAGCGAGCAGGAGTTCTGGGCGGATGCCGAAGGGCGCGTGGTGGAAGCCTTGCGGGACTACGCCCGCCGAGCGACGAACGGCAAGGGATTGCACCGCCAGTTGTTCGCGGAGGATGCGTCACGGGGCTTTGCCTTCGTGGACGTGTGCCGCAAGCGATTCGACGTGGTGCTGATGAATCCACCATTCGGAGGATCAAGTAAGCCATCGAAGCCCTACCTTGAGAAAGCGTATCCACACTCAAAAAATGACCTATACGCAGCGTTTGTTGAGCGTGGACTCGGCTGGCTTCAAGCCTCTGGGCTGTTAGGTGCAATCACTTCTCGAACCGGCTTCTTCGTCTCTACATTCCAGCAGTGGAGAGAGCAGATTTTGCTCGGAAGTGCGTCTGTCAAGATTTACCTCGATCTGGGAATGGGTGTCCTCGACACCGCAATGGTAGAAACAGCAGCTTACTGTCTTCAAGCGGCAAGCTCCTCCGAAGATGCCATTTTTGCCAGGGTTCTGCTAGAAAAGGACAAAACAGACAAGATTAAGCATGTCATTGACAGTCTTAACTTCGGAGTAGCCGATCCGTCGGTATTCCTCAAGCAGCCACAGGTTTTTCGCTCAATTCCGGCATCGCCATTTGCCTATTGGGTGAGCGCAAGCATACATAACCTTTTCACTTCACTGCCCCCATTTGAGTCAGAGAGTCGTAAAGTTCGAGGGGGGCTGAAGACAGCCGACGATTTCAGGTTTGCCCGCGCGTGGTGGGAAGTACCATCAGACTCTATAGTCACAGGAAATCCTTCGACTTCGCCAGAAGAGTTCCGTCTTCAGACGAGAAACGGACGGAGATGGGTTACTTGGGTGCAATCGCCCTGATCCTGCGAACTCCAGCATGATTCCGGTGTTGGCGTGGTGAACGGTGCATGAACTTGGGCGTTGGCGCACAGGACTTGTCGCTGGACGCGGATTTCCGCAAACCCGTGGTACACCCGCCGCCC
>JANNQE010000914.1:0-3027 GCA_031441625.1 Planctomycetia bacterium | reverse complement strand
GGTGACGGCCGGCAAGTTGCCCGAGGCCGACTACTGCTTCATCGACGAGGTGTGGAAGGCGAGCAGTGCGATCCTGAACACGCTGCTCAAAATCCTCAACGAGCGGGTGTACGACGCGGGCGATGGAATCGTTCGCAAGGTGCCGCTCAAGCTGTGCGTGGCGGCGTCGAACGAGTGGCCGTCGCCCGACACGGGCAAGGAGCTGAACGCCCTCCTCGACCGCTTCCTGCTCCGCAAGGCCGTCACCCCCATCCGCTCCCAGGCCGGGCGGCAGCGGTTGCTGTGGGCTCGCGACCACACGCCGACGTTCTCCGGCACCATCACCCCCGCCGAGGTGGAGCAGGCCCGGCGTCAGGCGGCCGAACTGCCGTGGTCGGCGGCGGCGAAGGAGGCGCTCGAAGCGATCCTGAAGGAGCTGGCGAAGGAGGGCGTCCAGCCCGGCGACCGGCGGCAGTTCAAGACGGTGAACGTGGTGCGGGCGTTCGCCTTCCTGAACGGGGCCGACGAGGTGCAGCCCGAGCACCTGGAGGTGGCGCAGCACTGTTTGTGGGACGACCCCGCCGAGCAACCGCTCAAGGCCGCCCAGGTGATCGCCAAGATCGCCAACCCGACCGGCATGCGGGTGTCGCAGTTGTTATTGGAGGCCGAGCAGGTGCTGGCGGCGGCCGACGTGCGGAATCTGGCCGACGCGGCCAAGGCGGCGGCCAAGCTGGCGGAAATCGACCGGCAGTTCGCGGGTCTGAAGGGCAACGGCCGGGTCGAGAAGGCCCGGACGTACCTGAAGGAGCAGCTGAAGAAGCTCAAGCTGGCCAGCATCGAGTCGGTGTGAGGGCTTCCCCGCTGGCAGGATGCCGTCCCGTTCGGGCCACCCCGCTCCCCCACCGCCCCTCGGCGGAGGACATCTCCCCTCTGGAGGATCTTTTTGTCAGATTCATCCTGCCATCCTGCCAGCACACCGGAATCAGCCTGGAAATCCAGGGGAATACTCATGGCCGGATGGAAAGACCGCATCCCGCCATCCTGCCAGGCGGGGGTGGTGCTTCGGTCGCCGAGGGGGCGCGCCGAGGCCGTGCAGAAATCCCCCCTCTCACCCGTACTGGAGGGCCCGTGGACGCGAACGAACTGCTGAACATGCTCGACCCGGACGGCCAGCCGCCCGACCCGCCCGCTGAGACCGGAGTGGTCGGCCGGGCGGGTGCGACGAACGTCCCACACACGACCGGCAGCCCCACGGCCTTGGAGGTCGACGCCTGGGGCCTCCGCCGCGGCCGAGACCTGATCGCCGAGAGCGAGCGGCTGCGGCAGTCGGGCACGGACGCGTTCGCCGCCGCCGACTTCTTCGCGGCGGCGTTCGAGCCCGACCCACGCCTCCACGAGGGGTGCGAGGAGCCGCGGCGGCACCAATTCCTGGCACAGTTGCTCGACACCCCCGAGTACCGCTCGCTGCACGCGGCCACCCGCCTGGACGACACGGCGTCCGCCATCGCGGCCACCCACTTCGCCGAGCAGTTCGCCCGACTCGAAAAGGAGGACACCGAAGACCGCGAGCGGGGGGCCGCGGCGGGTGACGACCTCGCCACCGAAATGGCCACCCTGCGGGCGGTGGGGAAGGCGGTGGCCGAGGCCGGCAAGGAGGTGTCGGAGTTGCACGACGCGGCTTGTGCGCTGGGGATGGGGCCGGGCACGCCGGGGAGCCACGACCCCAAAGCCGTCGCCGCCCTCTTCCGCCGGGTGCGGACCGATCCGACTTTGAAGAAGATCTGCGAACTCGCCGGACGGTTCCGGCGGGTCGCCCAGAGCAAGCAGCGGCAGAAGGTGTCCCACGGGCTGGACGACGTCGTCGGCGTTGAACCGGGTGGCGACGTCGGCCGGCTGCTGCCGGTCGAACTCGGCAAGCTGATGGTGCCCGAGCTGGAACTCGACACCCTGCGGCGGATCGTGGAACGGCAGGCCCTCTGCCGCGAGCACCACGCCGTCGAGCCGGTGGGGAAGGGGCCGGTGATCGTCTGCCTGGACGAGTCGGGTTCGATGGGCGGCGACCGCATCCACACGGCCAAGGCACTCGCCCTCGCCCTCGCCCTCGCCTGGGTCGCCCGCACCCAGCGGCGGTGGTGCGCCCTGGTGGCGTACAGCGGGGACAGCGGCGAACGCCTGCTCCCACTGCCGCCCGGCCGGTGGGACGAGACCCGACTCCTCGACTGGCTGACGGCTTTTCTCGGGAAGGGGTCGGAGATCGACGTCCCGGTGCGTGAACTGCCGCGCATGTCCCGCGAGCTGAACGCCCCGCCCGGCGTGACCGACGTGGTGTTCGTCACCGACGCCGTCTGTCGCATCCCGCCCGACGTGCGGGACACGTTTCTCGCCTGGAAGCGGCAGGCGAAGGCCCGGCTGGTCACCCTGGTGCTGAACACCGCCGCCGGCGACCTGACCACGATCAGTGACGAGGTGCATCTGGTGCACACCCTCGCCCCCGACGCCGACGCCGTCGGCCGCGTGCTCTCCTTGTAGCCGGCGGACACGCTGTCCGGCCGGAGATGACCCCGTTTCCGTGTTTGCCGTCACCCGTGGCCCGGTCGGACTCTCCGGCCGGGTCGTTCCGTTTCCCCCACTCGAAGGAGGTGCCCCATGTCCGCGGTCCTCGCGGCCCGTTCCCCCGTGCCCGTCTCCCTGCCCGCCGGCACGAAGCTGCTCGGCGAGGTGATCTCGTGGACCTGCTCCGGGGTGGCCGTCACCCACCCGGCCCTGGTCGACGCCCTGACCGCCGCCGCCCTCGACCCGGCCGTCGCCCGCGAGCTGGCCCCGCGGCACGCGTTCACCCGCGCGTGCCGCAAGCTGTCCGACGCCCGCATCATCCGCCGGGTGGCCGAGGACGACGCCACCCTCACCTTCCAGTTCACCCAGGAGACCCGCAGTTCGGACCGCATCGAGTACACGCTGGAGACCATGCTCACCCTGGACAAGCAGACGGGCCGAGTCACCTGCGACCTGCCGGGGCTGGCCACGCTGGCGCAGGAGGAACTCGACCGG
>JANNQE010000913.1:0-3294 GCA_031441625.1 Planctomycetia bacterium | reverse complement strand
ATCGCAGATCAACCTACCCCCCCGGCCCCCCTCCCTGGGAGGGAAAGGGGAGTCAAGCGACCGAACTCCCCCCTTCCCGAGTAAGGAGGGGGGGCCGGGGGGGGTAGGTTTTGCACCCATCCTCTTCGACCTCGCCCTCGCCCAAGACTCCATCCAGCGGAAAGTCCTCGACTTCGACCCGACCGGCGACACGCACTACGACGTGGCGTCGGCGTTCATCAAGTCGCTCCGCGGCTCCGACCCGCAGGCCGGCGTCTACTGGCTCGCCCGGATGCTCGAAAGCGGCGAAGACCCGCGGTTCGTCGCCCGCCGGCTGGTCATCTTCGCCTCCGAAGACGTGGGCAACGCCGACCCGCAAGCGCTGCTCGTGGCCAACGCCGCGTGGGACGCGGTGGAGCGGGTGGGTTTGCCAGAGTGCCAGTTAAACCTGTCGCAGGCGGTGTGCTATCTGGCGACCGCGCCGAAGTCGAACGCCTGCACCGTGGCCATCGGCATGGCGACGAAGGACGTGAAGGAAGGGCGGACCCTTCCGGTGCCGAAGCACCTGCGGGACGCGCACTACAAGGGGGCGAAGCTGTTCGGGCACGTCGGCTACCAGTACGCCCACGACGGCGACGGCGGGTGGGTCGATCAGGAGTACATCCCAAGTGACGCGGTGTACTATTCCCCCACCGACCGCGGCTTCGAGGCGACCATCCGCGAACGCATGGCCGAGATCGAGAAGCGGCGGAAGGCGGGGCGCGGGGAGGGGAAGCAATGACCGAAGAGGAGTGGTTGCGGGGCAACGAGCCAGACGACCTTTGCGTTCAACTCGGCCGCAAAGCGTCACAGCGGAAATGTCGGCTGTTTCTGGTCGCATGTTGCCGTCGGATCCTCGACCTGATTCCCGAGGGGGTCGGGCGTACTGCGTTGGACGTGGCCGAAGCGTTCGCGGACAAACAGGCCAGCGACCGTGCCCGGCAGAAGGCTCAACGCGAAGTCAGCGTTGTTCCGGACGGCCCCGGACTGGCGACGGTAAACGCACTGTACGCGGTCCTGGACACCACAAAGAAAACGATTGACCTGCTGCGAACCGATCTTCTCTCCACTCCCGCCGCGACTGGGCACGCGACCCAACGAGGGAGGAGAAACATCAAGGCCTACCGCGCGGCGTTCCAAGCCGAACAAGATGCTCAAGCAACTCTCCTCCGCGACATCTTCGGCAACCCGTTCCGCCCGGTCGCGTTCGACCCGCAGTGGCGGTCCGAGTCGGCGGTGGCGCTCGCCCGCACGGCCTACGACACCCGCAACTTCACCCTGCTGCCCATCCTGGCCGACGCGCTCGAAGAAGCGGGTTGCGATCACCCCGACGTGCTGTCCCACTGCCGCGACCCGAACGGCGTGCATGTCCGCGGCTGCTGGGTGGTCGATGGCGTGCTGGGGAAGGTGTAGGGTGGCTGTGGTCAGAGGCCCGACCGTGAGGGAGGGCACCAGAAGCCACTCGCGCCCTCCCTCACGGTCGGGCCTCCGTCACCGACCCGGACGCGGGGGCGAAAACAAACTGATCGAGGAGGCGTACACCCTGGGCGGCCACCCGGCGGAACTGCTTGGCTTGCGCCCAGAACCGCTCGACCACGTTCCGCTCGCGGTCCAGGTGCGGGTCGATCTCTCGCTGATCCAGGCGGTTCGCCCGCGGCGGGATGACCGCCTCCGCCCCCCGCCCCTCGATGCCGTCCACCAACTCCTGCTTGTCGTACCCCGTCTCGGCGATCACCGCCGCCGCCGCGTGGCCGGCCAACAACCCCTCCGCTTGACCGATGTCCGACTCCTGGCCCGCCGTCAGCACCAGCTCGACGGGTTGGCCGAGGCCGTTCACGCGGCCGTGGATCTTGGTGCCGAACCCGCCCCGGCTGCGGCCGAGGGCCTGCTCCCACTGACCGCCAGTCCCGTCCGCTTTTGTTTCGCCCCGGCGGCGCACGGGTGGGCACGGATGACGGTGGAGTCCAGGACCAGCACGTCCAGACCAGGGTCGCGGACGACCGCCGCCAACGGCTCCCAGCGGCCGGCCTGGCACCAGCGGTCGAGCCGCCGCCACTGGGTGTTCCATCCCCCCAACCGCTCGGGCCGATCCCGCCACGGGGCCCCGGTGCGAGCGATCCAGAGGACGGCGTCGAGGAACCGGCGGTTGTCGTCGGCGACGCCGCCGTGTTGCCCCGATTGCCCCGGCAGGAGACCCTTCACCCGGTCCCAATCCGCGTCCGAAATGGCGTGGCGGCGTCCCATGGCCGGCCCTCCGTGGCAGGTGAGAAGGACCGCCTTGTACCCGATCAGAGGACCTCGTGTCCACACGCCCTAGGAGTTACGCAGTGGCGTGGGGTCGGCTTACCGAAGTCCCGTAGGGTGTCGATAGTCGCCCGCATGAGCCAGCCCAAAGTCACCGACGCCCAGTTCATCGACTTCTTGATCGCCTCGCCACTCCAGGCGACTGCCACCGAAGCCCAACGCACCCAGCCCGCCACGGCGGACCCGCCCGCGCACGACGCCTACACCCGTCTGCTACACCGACTCGAACCCGACAGCGAGGCCCTTTGGGGCGAGGTGCAACCGGAGGTGCGTCGCACGACCGGGGTGCTGGTTCTGGACGAGAGTGTGCTCGACACGCCGTACGCCCGGAAGATGGCCCTGGTGCACCACATGTGGTCGGGCAAGCACCACCGGGTGGTCAAGGGCATTGATCGGCTCACCCTCCTCTGGACCGACGGCGACCGCCACCTCCCGTGTGACGACCGGCTGTACGACAAGCCGAACGACCAGAAGACGAAGAACGACCACTTCGGGGACTTGCTCCGGGTGGCGAAGGCGCGGGGATTCGCCCCCGAGTGCGTGCTGTTCGACGGCTGGTACAGCAGCCTGAGCAACCTGAAACAGCTTCGGACGCTGGAGTGGCACTGGCTCACCCGGTTGAAGGCGAACCGGCGGGTGAACCCGGATCGCACCGGGTTGCGGAACCTCGGCGAGTGCGCGATCACGGCCACGGGCACGGTGGTCCATCGAGAAGGGTACGGGTTCATCCAAGTGTTCCGCATCGTGGCCAAGGACGGCACGACGGAACACTGGGCCACCAGCGACCTCCAGATGGGTGAGTTGGAGCGGGTGCGATTGGCCGACGCGAGTTGGCGGATCGAGAAGAGCCAAGCAGACTACCCCTCAAGCAGGAGGTGGGTCGGCGACTGGCGGATCGGTTACCATCGACGTGACGGCGTTGCTCGCACTGGCCACGTGGTGCCGGCAGCGCCTGGACGACTCCACCGGAGG
>JANNQE010000912.1:0-11804 GCA_031441625.1 Planctomycetia bacterium | reverse complement strand
GCCAACATCCACAGGGCACCCAGTTAAACTGCTACAACCCGGATACGAATTGTAGCGCCTCACGCCGGGCCAGCCACTCGGCCGGGATGCCCTCGCGGCCGGTGGCCAGCACCACTACCCCGCCCACGATGGCCGCGGTGGTGTCAACGTCCCCACCAGAGCGGATCGTCTCCCAGATCGCCCGCGGGTAGGCGGTGAAGTTCGTGGCGATCATCCACAGGCAGAATGGCACCGTGTCCGGACACGTCACCCGCGTACCGTTGCCGAGCCAACCGACGACCGCTTCCGTCGAGTGGTCGAACCCGATGCCGCGTGCCCGTTCGATGCCGTCGCGGGTTTCGCCTGCCGGGGTGTGGTCGAGTACCACGTCGAACAGCCGACGGCATTCGGCCGGGTCGGTCAGTCGGTCGCGGTTCTGCCACGCGAACGCGCCGGCCACGGCAATCGCAATCCCGCCGGCGATCCCTTCCGGGTGGCGGTGCGACACCTCGGCCGACTTGGTCGCTTCACGCACGACGGTGGCGTAGTCGTCGGCGAAGTAGGCACCGAGCGGGGCGACTCGCATGGCCGACCCGTTGCCGAACGATCCCATCCCGCTGAACAGCGCCTTCGACTCGAGTTGCCAGATGCCACCTTCTGCCAGCGACGACAGCAGCCGATACGCGCCCGGCCCGTAGCCCCGTCGCGGTTCGAGCTTCCACCGTCGGCCGAAGGTGCGGGCCAGGTCGTCCTGATTGATCGCCCCGTGCCGGTCGAGCACCTCGAGAATGCCGAGGGCCATCTCGGTGTCGTCGGAGTACAGCCACAGGCCGGGCGGCAGGAACGGCACCGGGTCGTCGAAGTGGCTGCGGGCGGCGGGGGAGAAGAAGCGGTCGCCGAAGGCATCGCCGACCGAGAGTCCGTCGAGCGACATGCGGGCGCGGGCCATACGGTCGGCGTGATCGGCGGGCGGGGTGAGTGTGTTCATGGCGGTCAGACACGAGAGGCAAGCGGGCGGTCCAGGAGGAACGGGACAGTCGCTCGCCACGCACTCGCTTCCTGTATCATTTCCGCATCCGCCGGTCTCTCCTCTCGTTCGGTGACACCCATGCGTCAGTCGCTTTCCGTCGGCGTGTGCCTGCTCCTGTCGGGCGTCGCACTCGCACAACCCAAGCCGCCCTCCCTGCCGCCGACTTCCCCCACGCTCACCACGCTTGCCAACATGGGCGGCAAGCCCGGTGCCACCGTCGATGTCACCCTCACCGGCACCAACCTGACCGACGTGACGCAGGTGTGGACCTCGTTCGGCGGGAAGGCGACGGTGCCGGACGGGCAGAAGGACGCGACCAAGCTGGCCGCGAAGATCGAAATCCCGGCGAACACTCCGAGCGGGTTTCACACCCTCCGCGTGGCGACGAAGAGCGGCGTGAGTGCGGCCCGGCCGTTCGTCGTGGACGAACTGGCGGAAGTGGCCGAGAAGGACAACAACAAGAAGGCCGCGCCGCAGGCTATCACAAGCCCGTGCGTGGTGGTCGGTACGACCACGGCTGAGACGAGTGACTTCTACAAGGTGGCCGTGAAGGCGGGGGAGGCGATCACCTTCGAGGTGCTCGCCCGGCGGATCGGCTCGCCGTGCGACCCGGTGATTCTGATGCACGACGCGGCGGGCAAGGAGCTGTTCGGCCTGTACGCCGACGACTCGCCGGGGTTGCAAGGCGACGCCCGCCTGACGCACACGTTCCCCACCGCCGGCGAAGTGATCGTCGAGGTGCGCGACACCATCTACCGCGGCGGGGCCGACTACGCCTACCGCCTGCGTGTGGGCCACTTCCCCGGTGCCACGACCGCGTTCCCGCTGGCCGTGCAGGCGGGGCAGTCGGCGGCGGTCGGGTTCGCCGGGGCCGGATTGGAAGGTGTGAAGCCGGTGACGCTGAAAGGGGAAGGGGACGTGGTGTACGCCGCCCCGAAGCGGGACAACGGGCCGGGCGGGTGGCCGGTGCCGGTGCGGGTGAACACGCAGCCCGAAGGCGTGGAGTCGGAGCCGAACAACACCGCCGACAAGGCGAATCCGCTGCCCGTGCCCGGTGGCGTGTCGGCCCGGTTCGGCGAAAAGGGCGACGTGGACCACTTCAAAGTCGCGGCCAAGAAGGGGCAGAAGTTGGCGGTCACGGCGCTCACGTTCGAGGTGAACTCACCCGCCGAGGTGTACGTGCGGGTGCTCGACGCGAAGGGGGCCGAGGTGGTGAAATCGACTCCCACGCAGGTGGGCACGCGGGTCGAATTCACTGCCGCCGCTGACGGCGACTACACCATCGCCTGCGAGCACACCAACTACCTGTTCGGCCCGAACGAGGTGTACCACCTGAGCGTCAAGCCAGTCGTGGCCGACTTCGGTGTCAGCGTGGCGTTCGACCGCGCCGTCGTGCCGGCTGGCGGGGTCGGGCTGGTGCCGATCACTGTGTTCACCAAGCTGAACGGCTTTGCCGGTCCCGTGGACATCGAGTTCACCTCGCCGACCGTGAGCGGGAAAGTAACTCTCCCGGCCGCGGCGAACCCGCAGCCGGCCACGCCGCTTTACCTGCCGCTGGTGGCGAAAGCGGGCACCGCGCCGGGGCTGGCGGTCGGCAAGTTGACGGCGACGGGCAAGATCGACGGCGCGGACGTGACCAAGACCATCGACCTGATCGACGTGGTGAAGGTCGGTCTGGCGACCATGCCGACCCCGCCGCGAGAAGTCACCACGCAGTTCGCCGTGGCGATTGTTCCCGAACCGTCGTTCACCCTGGAACTGAAGCTCGACGCGGCGGAGGTGGCGAAGGGCGGCACACTGAAAGGGAAGGTGATCGCCAAGCGGGGCGACAAGTTCGACGCCGAGATCGCGGTGGCTGCGGTGAGTGTGCCGGCGAACGTGGCCCCCAAGTTCGTGCCCATCAAGAAGGGTGAGAACGAAGCGGCGGTCGAGTTCAGCGTGCCCGCCACCGTCGCGGTCGGCCCCACGGTGTTCGTCATCCAGGGCACGGCGAAGGTGAACAACAAGGACGTGGGCGTGGTAGCCGTGCCCGTGAGCGTGACCGTGAACGAGCCGAAGAAGTGAGGCGCGGCGATGTCCAAGCCGTTCGACACCATCCTCAAACACCTGCTCGAAGTCCACGAGGACGATTGGGCGGCGTACTTGGCTGCGCGGGTCGGGGTGCCGTTCGGCCCGGTCTCGCCGATTAACACCGACCTGTCGCTGACCGTTCAGGCGGACAAGGTGTTCCGGATCGACGGGCCGACCCCCGGCCTCGTGCATTTGGAGATGGAGTCGAGTTCACATCTGGGCGTGCCCCTCCGCTTGTTGCGGTACAACGCCCTCTTGCACCACGGGACCGAACTGCCGGTCCACAGCGTGCTCATGCTCCTGCGGCCCCGTGCGAACGCCTCCGACCTGACCGGCGAATACACCGTCCCCGGTTCGGACGGCCAGCCGTACTTGCGGTTCCGGTATCATGTGTTGCGGGTGTGGGAAGAGCCGATGGCTCATTCCTCGGACCGGGACCGGGGTTGACCCCGCTCGCCCTGCTCACCGACGAGGCCGCCGCCGACCTGACGGCCGCCTTCCGCCGGTACGACCTGCGGTGGAAGCAGGCGGACATGCGCGAGGGGTTCGGGCACGACCTGCTCGGTGCCGCTTTCACCCTCTGCGGGTTGCGGTATACTGAAGATCGAATCGTCGATTACTTCCGGAGCTTGAGCGTGACTCTCGAAGACTCGGTGACTTACCAATACATCCTGAAGAAGGGATTGAATCAGGGCATCTACCAGGGGGTCAGCCAGGGCAAACTGCGCGAGGCGGAAGACACCATCCGCCGGCTCGGCGGCAAGCGATTCGGGCCACCGTCGGCCGACGCCGAAACCCGTCTCACCTCGGTGGCCGACTACGAACGCCTTCGCCGCATCACCGACCGCATCCTCGACGCCGCCGATTGGGACGACCTGTTGTCCACGCCGTGAGCCGTCACTCGGCCACTTCGCCGCACACCTCCTTCGCGGCCGGCACCACCACGTTCAGCCACCGCCGCAGGAACGCGGCCAGCAGCTCCTGCTCGTCCGATTCGAGCGGGGGCAGCGAGTCGGCCGCCTCCTGGAAGCGGGTGGCGGTGGCCGCGTCGATCACCTTCCGCCCCTTCTGCGTCAGGAACACCATCACCCCGCGGCGGTCGGACGGGTCCGACTCGCGGGCGATCAGCCCCGCCGCCTCCAACTTGTCGAGTCGGCTCGTCATCCCGCCGCTGGAAAGCATCACCGATTGCAGCAACTGCCCCGGTGTCAGCCCGCCCTTCTTGCCCGCCCGCCGGAGGGTGCCCAGGATGTCGAACTGGCCGAGCGACAAATTGTGCTTGCTCAGGGCGACATCGACACTCCGCTCCAGATGCTTGGCCAGTACGATCACCCGCCCGACCACCCCGAGTGGGCCGGGGTCCAGGTCCGGGCGGGTGGCGCGCCAGGCGTCGATGAGGTCGTCCACCGGATCGGATGCGTCGGACACGCCCGCCCCCCAGATGTCTTGCGCGTGAGAAACTTGACGGTGAGATTGTATCGGCGTACCGTACCCGCTCAACCGTTTCTCTCCCACGCCCGCCATCGGAGTTTCACACGTGAAAGAACTGCACCTCGGCTCGAACCACGAGATCGCCGTCGAGCGGACCGACTACCCGCCGGAGCGGGTGAAGGCCATCCTGAAGGACGAGACCGTCGCCGTCGTCGGGTACGGGGTGCAGGGCCGCGGGCAGTCGCTGAACATGCGGGACAACGGCGTCAAGGTGATCGTCGGCCAGCGGACGGGAGGCAAGGCCTACGACCTGTGCCTGGAAGACGGGTGGGTGCCCGGCCAGACGCTGTTCGACCCGGAAGAGGCCGCGGCGAAGGGCACGGTGGTGCAGTACCTGCTGAGCGACGCCGGGCAGAAGGAGATGTGGCCGAAGATCAAGCCGCACCTGACGGCCGGCAAGGCGCTCTACTTCAGCCACGGGTTCAGCATCGTCTACAAGGACCAGACGGGCGTGATCCCGCCGGCCGACATCGACGTGATCCTGTGCGCCCCGAAGGGGTCGGGCACCACCGTCCGGCGGCTGTTCCTCGAAGGCCGCGGCATCAACAGCAGCTTCGCCATCCACCAGGACGCGACCGGGCGGGCGAGGGACCGCTGCCTGGCGTTGGGCGTGGCCATCGGCAGCGGCTACCTGTTCGAGACCACCTTCCAGAAGGAAGTGTTCAGCGACCTGACCGGCGAGCGGGGCGTGCTGATGGGTGCCATCTACGGCCTCTGGCTGGCCCAGTATGAGGTGCTACGGGAGAACGGGCACTCGCCGAGCGAAGCGTTTAACGAGACGGTCGAAGAAGCCACGCAGAGCCTGTACCCGCTCATCGCCGAGAAGGGCATGGACTGGATGTACGCCAACTGCTCCACCACCGCCCAGCGGGGCGCGCTCGACTGGTTCAAGCCATTCCACGATGCCGCCAAGCCGGTGTTCGAGAAGCTGTACCAGAGCGTGGCCAGCGGCGAAGAGACACGCCGAGTGCTGGAGGCGAACAGCAAGCCCGACTACCGGGCGCAACTGGAGAAGGAGTTGAAGGAGATCGCCGAGGGCGAGATGTGGCAGGCCGGCGCGTGGGTGCGGAGCCTCCGCCCCGAGCGCGCGGGGGACTAAGCGATGTCGTCGCCGAGTTCACCCGGCGCACGGGCGAGGGCCGCTGGTCATCACGAATGGGTGGCTTGGCCCTCACCCGCGCGTCGGGCTGACAGCACTTTTGACCTGCCAGGCGTCACCACATTCGGGCAGTCGAAGGCCACCCGCTCGCGGGACCGCGCCGAACAATCTTCACGTCCCTTCATCGCTTCATTCCGAACGCGCCGCACGGCAACAGCGATGACGACCCGCGGGCAGGAGTCTGCACCAGCGACACCATCGCCACCAGCACGGCCGCGGCCAGGACGACGAGACAGATGAGGTGTTCGCGGGTGGTCATGGTGATCGCTCGCCGGGGGTGGGGGGACGGGTCGCACCCCGAATATGGCCGCCCGTCGTTCGCACCCCTCACGCGCACGGCGAAGAATATTTTCCGCCCGTGGTGATGGCGTCCGGTGCGGGTGTGCCATTACAGTGAGAACACACCGCGCCCAGGACCGCCCGCCATGACCGCACGGCCGAACACGTCCGACGACGCAACCATCTCCGTGGGCGTGCGCGACGACCGCCTGTGCGACAAGTTCGAGTTCCTGCTCCTGGCCCGGCAGCCGGTACTGGTGGCGGACTTCCTCCGCGGCGAAGGCCTCGACCCGGCCGCCGCCGGCCCCGACCTGCTCCGCGAGTTGGATCGACTCGACGCGTACTACCGCCCGCAGGATCACACCCAGCCGTATGGCGCGCCCCCGCGCGCCGTCGACGAGCCGGACGAGGCGGTCGCCGGCATGGTTTTGGGCGGGCGGTACACGCTATTGCAGAAGATCGGCGGCGGCGGCATGGGCGACGTGTGGATGGCCCAGCAGACGGCCCCGGTGCGGCGGACGGTGGCGGTGAAACTGATCAAGGCCGGGATGGACACGCGGGCGGTGCTCGCCCGGTTCGACGCCGAGCGGCAGGCGCTGGCCGTGATGGATCACCCGAACATCGCCCGCGTGCTGGACGGCGGCAGCACCCCCGCCGGCCGCCCGTACTTCGTGATGGAGCTGGTGAAGGGTGTGCCCATCACGAAGTTCTGCGACGAGCGGAAGCTCACCCCGCAACAGCGGCTCGAACTGTTCATTCCGGTGTGTCAGGCCATTCAGCACGCGCACCAGAAGGGGGTCATCCACCGCGACATCAAGCCGGGCAACGTGCTCGTCGCGCTGTACGACGACAAGCCGGTGGTGAAGGTGATCGACTTCGGCATCGCCAAGGCGACCGCCCAGCCGCTCACCGAACGGACGCTCGTGACCGGGTACGGGGCGGTGGTCGGCACGCCGGAGTACATGAGTCCGGAGCAGGCCGGGTTCAACCAACTCGACATCGACACGCGGAGCGACGTGTACTCGCTCGGCGTGCTGCTGTACGAGCTGCTCACCGGCACCACCCCGGTGGACCGCAAGAGCCTGCAAGACGCCGCCCTGCACGAGGTGCTGCGGATCGTGCGGGAAGTGGACGCGCCGCGGCCGAGCGACCGGCTGAGCAGTTCGGCCAACCTGCCGGGCGTGGCCGCCAACCGCGGCACCGAGCCGAAAAAGTTGAGCGGACAGTTTCGCGGCGAACTCGACTGGATCGTGCTGAAGGCGCTGGAGAAGGACCGCGGGCGGCGGTACGAGAGCGCGCTGGCGTTCGCGGCCGACGTGCAGCGGCACCTGGCGAACGAGGTGGTCGCGGCTCGCCCGCCGACGCCCGGCTATCGCCTGCAGAAGTTCGTGCGGCGGAACCGCGGGCCGGTGGCGGCAGTGGCCGCGGTATTCCTGGCGCTCGTGGCCGGAGTGGTCGGAACGACGCTCGGACTGTTCGAAGCGAGCGCGGCCAAGCAACGGGAATCGGACCGCGCGAACGGGGAGCGGGAGGCGAAAGAGAATGAAGCCACGCAGAAGGGGCTTGCGGAAGCGAATGCGGTGCTGGCGAACGGCAACGCCGAACTCGCCCGGCAGAACGAGGCGGCAGCGATCAAGGAGCGAGACGCGAAAGACGACGCGCTGAAGGCCGAGAAGTTGGCGCGGTCGGACGAGAAGAAAGCGCGGGATCGCGCCTACGCCGCCCTCCAGACGTTCAGTGACGACTTCGTGGAGCGGCAACTCGCCCGCGAGCCGGTCCTGCGGGACGAAGACAAGGCGTTCATGAGGCAGATCATCGCCGAGTTCGACGCGGTGGCGGCCATCGCCGGGGCCGATCGCGAGAGCCAGTTCTTCCGGGCGGCCGGGCGGGCGCGGGTCGGCGTCATCCGATACCGATTGGGGGAGTTGAAAGAGGCCGAAGCGTCCCTGCGAGACGCCCTGGCCATCCAGACCAAACTGGCGGCCGATTACCCCGACCACCCCGACCGAGATCTGGACCGGCACGAGCGTGCGAAGTGCCTGAACAACCTCAGCTTGTTACTCAGCAGTACCTCTCGGGTGAAAGAAGCCGAGAAAACCATCATCGAGGCGCTGGACATCCAGAAAAAGTTGGTGGCCGACTTCCCCGACAACGCCACCGCCTCGCAGGGGTTGTCCAACAGCCACAACACGCTCGGCAACTTGCAGCGGGAGGGCGGGAAACCGAAGGAGGCTGAAGCGAGCTACCGCGAGGCGTTGGCGGTCCAGAAGCGGCTGGCCGAGCGGTTCCCGGATCGACCGGAATTCCGGATCGCCACCTCCCTCAGTCTGAACAACCTGAGCCTGGTGATGCGAGACACGGGCCGTCTGAAGGATGCGTACGGGGCCGTCCACGAGTCCCTCGGCGTCATGGTGAAGCTGAGCGAACAGTTCCCCGGTCGGGTGGATGTCCGCGAGTACCTGGGAAGCGGCTTCAGCAACATCGGTGTGATGTTTCGTGCCCTCAACCGCCCGAAGGACGCGGAGACCGCGCACAAGGAGGCACAGGCCACCTTCCGTGCGCTCGCCGCCGACTTCCCCGCACGCCCGCAGTACCAGGAGCAACTCGCCACCACCGACACGAACCTGGGGGTCTTGTACCGCGCGACCAACCGGATGAAAGAGGCCGAGACCGTCTACCGGGAGTCGCTCGCGATCCACAAGCGGCTGGCCGCCGATTTCCCCAAAAGTAGCAGCATGGAGGTCGGCCTGACGATGAGCTACAACAACTTGGCGAACCTGTTCAACAGCTTGGGCCGGCTGAACGACGCCGAGCCGCTCTACCTGGAAGCGCGAGCCATCCTGCGGCGTCTGGTGAAAGAAATGCCGAACCAGCCGGACATTGTGAATGACCTCGCCAACGTGTGTACCAACCTGGGCGGGCTGTTCGTCCAAGGGGAAGACTATGCCGCCGCCAAAGCGTCTCTGAACGAAGGCCGACCGCACCACCTCGCCGCGCTCAAGGCGAACCCCCGCAACCCGGTGTACGTCGAGTATTACCGCAACCACCTGTGGGGTGTGGCGACCACGCACGCCGGGCTGCTCGACACGACCGAAGCCGTTCACGCCGCGGAGAAACTTCGCGACCTGGGCCGCGATGCGGCCATCGACGCCTTCGACGCGACCACCCTGCTGTGCCGGTGCGTCAACCTCGCCGAGAAACATCCGAAACTGGATGCCGAGAAGCGAAAAGAGGCGGCGAAAGTGTACTCGGACGCGGCGATGGAGATGCTCCGCGCCACCGCCAAGACGGGGCGAGCCAACGCCGAAATCCTCCAGGTCGCACCCGGCTTGGTTCAGCTCCGTGACCGTGACGACTTCAAGGAACTCATTGCCGAGTTGGAGAAAACGGCCGGCAAGAAGAAGTGACACCACCGGAGTTCGCATAATGCCCGACGACGAACCCGTCACCCCGTGGCTGGAGCAACTGAAGGCCGGCGACCCGGCCGCCGCCGGGCCGCTGTGGCAGGTGTACTACGCCAAGCTGGTGGCACTCGCCCGCAGGCGGTTGCGGCCGGTGCCGAACGCCATCGCCGACGAGGAGGACGTGGCGCTGAGCGCGTTCGACAGCTTCTGCCGCGGCGTGGACGACGGCCGCTTCCCCAAACTGGACGACCGCGACGACCTGTGGCGGCTGCTGTTCGCAATCACCACTCGCAAGGCCCGCCGGCAGGTGCGGTCCGAGACGGCCGACAAGCGGGGCGGCGGGCTGGTGGCCCCAGCGTCGGCGGTCGGCGGCGAAGCCGACCTGCCCGCAGGAGTGGCCGGGCGGGAGCCGTCGCCGGCGTTCGCGGCGGAGGTGGCGGACGAGTGCCGCCGACTGTTGGCCGAACTGGACGACGACCTGCTACGGCAGATCGCCGTGTGGAAGATGGAGGGGTACTTGAACGCGGAGATCGCGGGGAAGATCGGCCGGGCCGTCCCGACCGTCGAGCGGAAACTACAGCGGATTCGGAGGGCGTGGGCGGCCGAGGTGGGCACCGGCACGGAGACCGCGTGAGCGGTGAGTTTAACACACGAATCGATGACACATTAGACTTAATGCGATGAAACACGAAATATCAATCGTCATTTCTGTCGTCGAATCGATAAGATAAAGTTCGTTATGACGATCGTATACCAAACCGTCGTGGTCTGCCGGTCTAGCGGTGGACCGTGCCGGATTCCCCGAAAAAAGTTCCCGGCGGGTGTGCGCTCGTAACCCCGGTTCCGGTAACGGGGTCGGTGCGCCGGTCGGACCACAACGCGGCCGGAGGAGCCGCCCGCCACTGACACCCCCTTGACACCCCCAAAATCCCGCCCTTAAATGCACCGCGTTGGGGCCGCACCGCCGACTTCACACCTTCCTCGGCGACCCGTTGCGTTTTGCGGCCACCTTTCCCCAAGCCCTGTTCGGACGGACAGGCGGATATTCTTGTGTTGATCTCATGTACCCGCGGGGTGGTCGCTTTGCTGCGCCGCCACGCGGTCGGAGGGTCGGGCGATGAGCACCGAACACACCCTGAACGAGTTCCGCACGGCGTGGCTGCCGCACGTCACCGACGCCGGCCTCGAACGGTTAATCGATTTGCTGGAGCGTGGCAGCCCACTGCTCATCCACGGGGCGTTCAGCCGGGCGTGCGCGATGGGCTGCCTGGCCACGCACATCGCATGGCACCACCCGGCCACCCGTACGCTGAACGACGAGGCCGGCGTGTGCTGGCTCACCCGTGTGGCGGAATTGAATCCGGCCACGTCGCTGGTGATTCTGGCGTGGGACCGGGCCGGATCGGGGGATTGGGAACTGCGTGCCGAATTGGAGCGGGCGTGCCGGGCGGAACTGGCCGACCGTCGGGCGAACGTGTGGCATGACCAGCCGTCGGACGTGTATAGTGCCACGAGTGGCGTCTCGCACCTGCCGACGACTGCCGAGTGCGACGCCCGCTGACTCCACGCCGCCGGGGTGTTGACGATGATTCCGCGCGTCCTCGAACCCGAGGTGATGGACACCCCGAACGACGCCACCGACTACGACCGCATGGACCACTCGGAGGTGAACCGCCGGTTCGCCTCCGATTTCTTTTCCGCCTGCCCGCAGCCGGCGGGGATCATCCTCGACGTGGGTACGGGCACGGCGCAGATCCCCATTGAAATGTGCCGCCAGAACCCGGCGGTCACGGTTCACGCTATCGACCTCGCGGACGAGATGTTGAAACTGGCCGCCGCGAACGTGACCGCCGCCGGGTTCGCCGACCGGATCACCCTGGAACTGGCGAACGGCCGCCGACTGACGCACCGCGACGGTGGGTTCGCCGCCGTCGTGTCGAACAGCATCATCCACCACATCCCGCACCCGTTCGAGTGCTTCGGCGAGATGGTGCGGGTGTGCGCCCCCGGCGGGCTGCTGTTCGTCCGCGACCTGCTCCGCCCGCTCTCGGACGAGTTGCTCGAACACCTCGTGTCCACCTACGCCGCCGAGTGCAACCCGCACCAGCGGCAGTTGTTCGCCGACTCGCTGCGGGCGGCGCTCACCCTGGCCGAAGTGCAAACCCTGCTCGTCGAACTCGGCTTCGCGCCGGACACCGCGATGCAGACGAGCGACCGCCACTGGACCGTCACCGCCGTCGTCACCTGACCTGTTGTCGACCGGGAGCGGGGGGGGGCCCCCCCCCCCCAGATTAGGGGCGGGCCGCCCCCCCCCCCCCCGCCCGCGAACAAAAAAAACAAAAAAAAAAACCAAACCCCACCCCCCCGAGGGCCCGGGGGCCCGCGGAAACCC